>JAFLBG010000008.1 GCA_017303975.1 Bacteroidota bacterium | reverse complement strand
AACAGCACCTACAAAAAATTGGCGGTTCAGTGGTTAAATGAAGCTTTGTGCTTCGTATCAAGTTCATTGCTGGCAGACAGTTTAGTACTTCGAAATCGCCAACTTCTTGTAGCTGCAAAACGTTAGCAGTAAGCGGTATAAAGACCGAAACCGAGAAAAGATTTATTGGGAATTATTTGGAGTATATACTTTTAATATATACCTTTGTGCAAAGACCTTAAATCATGAAGACCTTATCTTTAAAACTTGACGATCATATATTTGACGAAACAGAAAAGTTGACCTCTAAGCTAAAAACAGCAAGAAACAGGTATATTAACGAAGCGCTAAGTATATACAATCTGTTCAATAAAAGACGCTTGCTTAAAAAACAACTTACTAAAGAAGCAAAGGCAATTAAAGCGGACTCTTTAGAGGTGTTATCTGAATTTGAAAAGCTAATCGATGAAGATTAAGCAATTTGACATCTGGCTTGCCGACCTAAATCCAAGCCGAGGTACGGAACCTGGAAAAACAAGGCCAGTTGTAATCATTCAAACAAACCTTTTAAATGACGAACACTCATCGACCATAATTTGCCCTGTGACAACCAATGTTAAGACGGACATTGAAATATTACGCGTACACTTAAAAAAAGGACAGTTGGAAAAACCGAGCGACATCCTTGTTGATCAAATTCGTGCAATTGACAATCGCAGACTCATAAAAAAAGTTGGACAACTGACAAAAGACCAAAAAACAAAACTGAAAGAAAATATTAAGGTGGTGTTAGACCTGTTATAGGTAACGCCTGTGGCTAACAACAAACAGCTCCAATAAATTTTGTATATTGACAATTAGACAGCTTGGTAAAATTTACTGGGGCTGTTTGCAAACCGTTAGGTGCAAGACTGTAAGCTTCCCCAACGTTCAGCCAGTTAAAAACACAAAAAAACCAATTGCAACACACAACCAACAAACCATAAAACACTAACTAACAACAACTTAACAGCAATTAGAAACAATTTGCCAAATTACTAACAGTCAATTTTGTTAATTTCTTAAAAAGCCTTATCTTTGCGTTCCTAATAATAAATAGAAATAGATATAAACATGTATTTAACAGCAGACGTAAAGAAGGATATCTTTAAAAAACACGGCAAATCAGAAAAAGACACAGGTACTCCTGAATCTCAAATTGCTTTGTTTACCCACAGAATAGACCATTTAACAGGTCATTTATCTAAGGCGCGTAAAGACGTAAACACACAAAAATCTCTTATAAATTTAGTAAGCAAAAGAAAAAGACTTTTGAATTATCTAAAAGCTAACGATATTGAAAGATACCGTGCTATCCTTAAAAAATTAGACATTAGAAAATAATTATTTTCTACTATTGATTTTGAAAGGGCAATTTTACAAAAGTTGCCCTTTCGTATTAAAAAGCAAATACACAAAATAAATTATACAAACGGTATAATTTGGTTAAGACAGAGAATAAATAAAAACAAGTTAAAAATTAAGTACAATGAAAGGAATTACAAAAACATTTGACATAGGAGACGGCAGAACCATTACTCTGGAAACAGGTAAGCTGGCTAAACAAGCAGATGGATCGGTAGTTGTAAAACATGGCAACACCATGTTGTTAGCAACTGTAGTATCTAGCCCAAAAGCAAAAGAAGGAGTTGATTTTTTACCTCTTTCTGTAGATTACCAAGAAAAATTTGCAGCTACAGGTCGCTTCCCAGGTGGATTTTTTAAACGTGAAGCAAAATTATCGGATTACGAAGTATTAATAAGCCGTTTAGTAGATAGAGCGCTACGTCCGCAATTTCCTGAAGATTACCACGCAGATACACAAGTAATGATTTCCTTAATATCTGCCGACAGAAATATTATGCCCGATGCATTGGCTTGTTTAGCAGCCTGTGCTGCACTAACGGTATCAGATATTCCATTTAATGGTCCGGTATCGGAAGTAAGAGTTGGTAGAATTGATGGCAAATTCAAAATAAATCCTACCATATCCGACATGGAAAAATCAGACATGGATATGATTGTTGCCGCTTCTCCTACAGATATTGTAATGGTTGAAGGAGAAATGAAAGAAGTATCGGAAGCTGATATGCTTGCTGCAATTAAATTTGCACACGAAGCTATAAAGGTTCAATGTAAGGCACTTGTTGAGTTTGCTGAACAAGTAGGCAAAAAACCGGTACGTGCATACGAAAAAACAATAGTAAACGAAGAACTTAAAGAGCGTGTTCGCAAGGCAACTTACGATAAAATATATAAAGTTGCTGCACAAGGAAACCCAAACAAAAACGAACGTAAAGTTGCATTTACAGCTGTTTTAGACGAATTTATGGCTTCACTTTCTGAAGAAGAAAAAGAAGAAATAGGTGGAACATGCGAAAAATATTTTTACGATTTGCAATGGGAAGCTGTTCGCAGAGCTATTTTAGATGAAGGAAAACGTTTAGATGGTCGTAAAACCGTTGATATTAGACCTATTTGGAGCGAAGTAGATTATTTACCTGCTGCACACGGATCGGCTATTTTTACACGTGGCGAAACGCAATCGCTTACTACCGTTACATTAGGAACTAAACTAGATTCACAAACTATTGATGGTGCTATATTTCAAGGCAACACCAACTTTTTGTTACACTACAATTTCCCTGGATTCTCTACTGGCGAAGTAAAGCCAAACAGAGGTGTAGGTCGTAGAGAAGTAGGACACGGAAATTTAGCATTGCGTGCATTAAAAAATATTTTGCCAAAAGAGTCGCCTTATACCATACGTATTGTTTCTGATATTTTAGAATCAAACGGATCATCTTCTATGGCTACGGTATGTGCCGGAACATTGGCATTGATGGATGCAGGTATAAAAATAAGCAAACCGGTTGCAGGTATTGCAATGGGATTGATTACCGACAACAAAGGAAAAAACGCTGTATTGTCTGATATCCTAGGTGATGAAGATCATTTGGGTGATATGGATTTTAAAGTAACCGGAACTACCGATGGTATTACAGCTTGCCAAATGGATTTAAAAGTATATGGCTTACCATACGAAGTTATGGAGCAAGCTCTAGAACAAGCGCGCAAAGGACGTTTACATATTTTAGGAGAAATGGCAAAAACTATTACTGCTCCTAAATCAGAATTCAAGGCACACGCTCCTCGTGTAGAACAAATTATTGTAGCTAAAGAATTTATTGGTGCTATAATTGGTCCGGGAGGAAAAATTATCCAAGAAATGCAACGTGAAACCGGTGCTACTATTACCATAGAAGAAGTAAATGGCACAGGTGTAGTTGATATTTTCTGTGATAACGCAGAAGGCTTAGAAAAAGCAAAATCAAAAATCAAAGGAATTGTTGCTATACCTGAAATTGGAGAAACATACCATGGCACCGTAAAATCAATTCAAGCGTATGGTGCTTTTGTTGAGTTTATGCCTGGTAAAGACGCACTATTGCATATTTCCGAGATTGATTGGAAGCGTGTAGATAATGTTTCAGAATATTTGAAAGAGGGAGATAAATTACACGTAAAACTAATTGGTGTAGATGAAAAAACCGGAAAATTCAAATTATCTCGCAGAGCGTTGATTTCAAAGCCACAAGAAGCGTAAAAGTTAAAATAGTAATAAAAAAGGCGAGAGGAAAATTTTCTTCTCGCCTTTTTTTATTGGGATTCTTTGGCTTGCCGTTTGCTTAGTTCATTGATTACCTCATCGTAAACTGCCACCATTTCGACTGGATGTTGCGCATAGTAGGCCAATGCATCTTCGTAATATTTCTTTGTTATTCCGTTCTTTTTGTAAATATTTTCAACTTGGTTAGAATCGCCTTCCTGCTTAAGTAAACCCAATGTTAACTGAGCTTCTAAAATATGAATATCAACCATTGTGTTAACAATTGTATCCTTACTAAAAGTAGGTTTTTGTTCGTTCACTGTATCGGAATTGCTGCACGCAATTAAAACAACCGAAAGAATTCCTACAAAAAATAATTTATGCACTATTTTCATCAGTTTTATTTTACGTAAATGGTCTTTATACCTGATTCAAAATTAATATATTTGAGCTACTAATCATATTTATAGGAATATAACCTACAAAGCATCTAACAAATTTGAAATCTAGTTTTAAAAATAAAGTTGTTTGGATAACCGGTGCGTCATCAGGCATTGGAGAGGCACTGGCAAAGGAATTAGCAACTCGTGGAGCAAAACTGGTACTTTCTGCCAGAAATACTCAAACATTAAATGCAATTAAAAAACAATTGCAGTTAGACGACTCGCGATGTATTGTTCTTAAAATCGATTTAGAACACGAAAGTAATTTTTCTAATCATGTACTAACTGTTGTAAATAATTTAGGTGCAATAGATATTCTAATAAACAATGCAGGTATTAGTCAACGCTCATTTGCCGTAGAAACGTCAATTGAGGTAGATAAAAAAATAATGCAAGTAAATTATTTTGGTACAGTTACCCTAACCAAAGCAATTTTACCTCACATGATAAAAAACAACTCGGGGCATATTGTTGCAATTAGTAGTATTGCCGGAAAAATCGGGTACTTTTTACGCACCTCCTACTCTGCTTCAAAACATGCGCTACACGGATTCTTCGATTCGTTACGCATGGAAGTTTATAAAAACAACGTAAAAGTATTACTAGTTTGCCCGGGCAAAATAAAAACAAATATTTCTGTTAATGCGCTTACCGGCACAGGCGAAAAGCACAATATAATGGATGATTCGCATTTACGAAAAGGTGTGATTTCTGCGGAAGATTGTGCAAATCAAATTTTGGCTGCTATTGAAAAAGGGAAAGAAGAAATTTATATTGGAGATGCTCGAGGCAAATTAGGTTTACTCTTAAAAAGACTTATACCAGCTACATTTTCGAAAATAATTCGCAAGCAAAAAATTGAATAGCGGAACTAATTTCTAATTTTTGCACCAAATTTTTCCTCGTACACTTTCATCAATTTTGACATTACAGCCTCTGTTTTAGCATCGGTAAGAGTTGCCTCTTCATCTTGTAATACAAAATTTAGTGCATACGATTTTTTTCCTTCTTCTATATTCTTTCCCTTGTACACATCAAATATATTCACACTTTTGAGCATCTTTTTCTCTACTTGAAAAGCAGCCTCTTTCAATTGATTAAACAACACATGTTCATCAACCACCAATGCTAAATCTCTTTTCACTTCCGGGAATTTAGGTAAGTCTTTAAAAAATTCTGTTTTAGTTGGAATGTTTTTCAACAACTCATCTACATGAATTGTTGCGTAAAAAACAGACTGCTTAATATCAAATTTCTTCAACATTTCAGCCGGCACAGAGATTACTGACGCAACCTCCTTTGATTTTACCGTATATGCAATTTTATCTACACCGGAATCCGTTTGCTGTACATGCTTAGAATAGGTAACCCTAAGTGAAGCGATAAGTTTCTCGAGCACTCCTACCAAATGAAAAAAAGTAACCTGCTTTGAAGGAGAATTCCAATTTACTTCAGCCACATTACCACACATAAAAAAGGAAAGATGCTCTTCTTCTACATACGCCCACTTTTCGGAGGATGATTTTTGATATATTTTTCCCAACTCAAATAGTTTCAAATCCGTATTCTTTCTGTTTTGATTATATGCTATAGTCTCTAAGCCACTATACAATAAATTATTTCTCAATATGTCTAAATCCGCACTCATTGGATTAGCAAGCTTTACAGCTTTTTCTAAATCGCTTGCTGAATAATACTTGGAAGATGTTAATGAGGTGCACATAATTTCCGAAAAGCCCCACCCTACCAATAAATCGTTTATTTTAGATACCAGTTGCTGCTTATTCGGTTTCACAGAAAACGAAACGGAAGAATTTAATTTTGTAGGCAATTCAATATTATTAATTCCATAAATACGGATTACTTCTTCTATCAAATCTATTTCTCTTGTTACATCGGCTTTGTTGGTTGGGGCTGTAACTAACAAGGCATCTGTTCCCTCCGAAAGTATTGCCACACCAATACTTTTAAAAATATTTTTTATTGTGCTTCGTTCTAATTCTTTCCCCAATTTTGCATCGCAGCTTTTGTAAGAAAAGCCAATTTTTATTGGCTCTATTATTGAAGGGTACACATCTGTAATAGTATCTACAACAGTTCCTTCTGCCAATTCCGAAAGTAGAAATGCTGCACGTTGTAATGCTTTAACAGTTATATTAGGATCGGCACCACGTTCGTATCTAAATGCAGCATCTGTTTTTAAGTTGTGCTGCTTTGCTGTTTTACGAATTGATACCGGATTAAAATACGCGCTCTCCAAAAATAAATTTTTTGTTTCGGTTGTAATTCCTGAATGCAATCCTCCAAACACACCGGCTATACACATAGGCTCAGATTCATTACATATAAGCAACTCTTCTCCACTTAGCGTACGCTCTACACTATCCAGAGTGGTAAACTTAGAACTTACATTTGCTCTTTTTACAACAATTTTATTTCCGCTTATTTTATCAGCATCAAAAGCGTGCAATGGTTGCCCATATTCAAACAGCACATAATTAGTAATATCTACAATATTATTTATAGGCTTTAAACCAATAGATTTCAAGCTATTTTTAAGCCATTCGGGGGATTCTTTAACTTGAATATTTCTTACATACAATCCACTGTATCTAGGACAAAGCTCGGTATCGGCTATTTCTATTTCAATTGGGAGAACTCCTTTGTTTACCGGAATATTTAATAACTGAGGCTCTGTAATTTCAAAATTACCTAAGCCTCTACAACTAATTGCAGCCGCTAAATCCCTTGCTACGCCCATATGCGAAGTTGCATCCGATCTGTTTGCGGTAAGTCCAATTTCAAATACAAAATCACTTTCTAACTTAAAGTAAGAAGCTGCAGGAGTACCAATGGCCACTTCATTAGGCAACACCATAATACCATCGTGTGAGTTTCCTAATCCAATTTCATCTTCAGCACAAATCATTCCTTCGGAATTTTGACCACGAATTTTTGATTTTTTTATTTTAAAGGGCTCGCCACTAACGGGATACAACGTAGCGCCAATAGTAGCTACCACAACTTTTTGTCCTGCAGCAACATTAGATGCTCCACATACAATTTGCAGTAATTCCGATCCACCAACATCAACGGTTGTAATACTAAGTTTATCGGCATCCGGGTGTTTCTCTTTTGTTTTAACCTCACCAATTACAATTCCTTGTAAGCCTCCAGGTACTGTTTCAAATTTCTCTACACTTTCTACTTCCAAGCCAATATCGGTAAGTAACTCCGATATCTGTTGTACCGATAATGAGGTGTTTATATATTTTCTAAGCCAGTTGTACGAAATACGCATAAATAGTATGTTCTAAGTAAATAAGAGAAGATGAATATAAATTTAAAAATGGAAATAGGCAAAATTGAACTTGCTATTTCCCGGCTACGGTAGCCTCTACATCAAATGCAAAATTCTCGGGAATTTTAGCCTGACTCGGATTGTAAAATGTTGCTATTTCTTGCAAATCTGCTTTCATATTTCCGCTTGGGTAAATAAGCTTGTGAATAGTAGTTCTTTTATTCTTGTAATCGCAAACACCAACAGCTATAGGAACTTTAGCTTTTACGGCAATATGGTAAAACCCTGTTTTCCATTTAGGATTGCGGCTTCTTGTTCCTTCCGGAGTAATGCAAATAATTAGCTCTTCGTGTTTGTTATACAGCTCCACAATTGAATCAACTAAACTTACCTTCTTTAACTTATTTTTTCCTCTATCCACACCAATAGCTCCTACACTGAGCATCATTTTTTTAAATGGAAATTTAAGCCAATCGTTTTTTATTGCAAATCGAACAGGTACTTTCATCATATAAAACGAAGTAAGGGCATAATACATATCCCAATTACTAGTGTGGGGCACTGCTATTAACAAATACTTTTTGGCCTCTTTTGGCAGTTTATTTTCAAATGTCCACCCTCCTAATTTAAAAGAAAGAAAAGTGAAAAATTTTATCAGTAATTTAATCATTGTATTTCAAGATAAATTTATTCCCCGTTCAACTGCGATTCAAGAATTTCATACGTCCAACGTTTAGCATTTTCCTTATCAAACACCTCAATCTTAACAACTCGTTTTTTATCTGCATTGCTATAAACACTAATTTTTCCATAATTCTGATCTGAAACCAATGTGTTTTCAATGCGTCCAGGTTTATTAAGTTCAGGTCCGCCTTTTATATTATACGCCCCTGAAGATACAGGAGAGCAGGTAAATTCATAAAAAGATTTACCGGTAAATGTTTTTATTTTCAATAGTTCTGTCAAATGTCTATCCCCGGAAATAAAAACCAAGCCTTTAATATTTTTTTCGGAAATAAAATTTATGAATTCGTTGTAATCATTTTCATACATGCCCAAACATTCCTTTTTAGCCATACCAATCGTATCAAGCATTTGACCTCCGGCAATGATAAACTTAAATTTAGAAGTAGAGGATGCTATATTATTCTTTAACCAATTAAGTTGCTCCTTACCCAATTGAGTAGTGGCCAATTTGTTTTTTTCAGGAGTACGATAATACCTGTTATCTACAAGAAAAAAATCTGCATCGGCATACGAAAATTTTGAATAAACACCTTTGTTGTCCGCTTCTCCATAGGTTTGGTTTCCCCAAAAATCCTTAAACAACTCCAACGAAGCTTCTTTCAAAGGAAATTCTCTATTGGCATCATTCGGACCAAAATCATGGTCATCCCAAATGGCGTAATTAGGTCTAGCATAAAATATTTTTTTCATCAACGGATGTTTGCGAGCATGAATGTATCTATATTCCATACCACTATTGGAACTATAGTCAACCTCGCGCAAATAAATATTATCACCAGTCCAAATCATAAAGTCTGCGGGCTGTTCAGCTATATGATCAAAAATTGCACTTTCAACACCGTAAGGTCTTCCCGGACGATCATATATAGAATCATTTAAATAAAAACAGGATGCAACAATAAAAGAAAAGTCGGGAGCAGGTTTTCGCCACTCCCACAAATCCTTTGTTGTAAGGCTATATACACCAGTCACAGTCTCCTTATCTATATTCAACTTGTAATTATACGTAGTGTTCATATCCAATAAAGGAAGGATAAACTTCACGGATATCGTTGTTCTATAAGGATTAAAAAATGCTGGTTGTTGATTTACTATACAAACTACAGTGGAAGTGTCCTTGGCTCCGGGCTTCCAATAACGAATAATGGCTTTCTCTGCCCTTCTATCCACCAAAAGCCACACACAAGCCTCTCTATGCTGTACATATCCAAGCATTGGTCCGGCTATATATTTTGATGGTGCTTTCTTTTTTTGAGCAGCAATTGAATTAGAAAAAAGAAAAAGTGTAGCTAGAAAAAAAAGGATTATTCTCACAAAATAAATTTTTAAAAGTTAAAGCCCACAAAGCTACACAGATATTATTAGTATGAAAAACGGCATTGCATTATTTCTATATTATTTTATCTCTTGACACAACTCCACCAATATTCCGTTGGTAGTTTTTGGGTGCAAAAAGCAAATAATCTTATTGTCTGCCCCGATTAATGGTTCTTTCGATAGAAGCTGAAAACCTAATGATTCTAAGCGCTTCATTTCACTTCTAATATCTGCCACTTCAAAAGCAAGATGATGAATCCCTTCGCCTTTTTTTTCAATAAACTTTGAAATAGCACTATCGTTTTTTGTGGCTTCTAACAACTCGATTTTAGTTTCTCCAATTTGAAAAAAAGAAGTGGTAACGCTCTCCCGCTCAACCGACTCTTGCTTATAAAAATTTTTATCAAACAGCTTTGCTATTAAGGTATTTGCTTCATTCAAATTTTTTACCGCTATACCAATGTGTTCCACTTTTAAAAACATAACATTCTTTATTAAAAAATTAGATTTTGTTTAGAAGGCAAGGCATTCACAGGCACAGCCATCGCCATTAATACAAAAGGAATTTCAATTAAATCCTTAATTAATTCTTTCTCGTTTTCCTTGGACATCGAACCTTTTACAAGCAAAAAAAAGTCCATTTGCTTTTGCTCCGGAATTAAATTCTTTCTTCCACACTTATTGCGAACCAAAAAAAACTCTTTATAATTCAACTCATCTACAAACGAAAACAGTGAAAAATGAAATACAGAATTTGACTTGGTATGAATTTCGATATCCTTATCTTTTACAAGTTGTAAATTAAATTTCTTATTGATAGCCCAAGAAATCCTGTAATCAGGCTCATGACATACAATCCCCGCCAAAAAAAAATCGTAATCGTAATCTATTTCAAGTTTGAATTTATTCATGGAAGAATTACAACGTACAAGTTACAATATTGATAATAGTTAAAACTTAACGGCATAATACATTGTACCTATTACATTGTACATATATTTAAATTTCCAATTTAAAGGAAGCAATCTCCGCAGCAAGTTGTTCTGCTTTTTTCTTGGATCTATTCATGGTTTCAGCCATCACTTGGTTGTCTACTTTTACTCGTATATAGAATAATTTATCCAATCCTTGTCCTTCCTCTCTTACCAACTCAAACAATACTTGTCTTTTGTTCTTTTGACCCCATTCAATAATTCTGCTTTTGTAATTATCCTCTGTAGTTACAACTTCATTAATATCGATATGCTTATCAACTAAATTTTTGAGAATAAAATCTCTTGACTTCACAAAACCCCTATCCAAATAAACAGCGCCTACCAATGCTTCTAGTGCATTTCCGTAAATATCCACACTTTCTTCCCTACGCACACTCACTTCTACCAATTCACTCAATCCAATGGTGGTAGACAACTGGTTTAACGAATTTCTACTCACAATGCGGGAGCGCATTTTACTCAAAAAACCTTCATCTTTATCAGGAAAAAGTTTGAACAAATGATCGGCAATTATCGAGCCTAAAATAGCATCGCCCAAAAACTCCAGGCGTTCGTTGCTATCTCGCTGTCCTTTTTGCGATTCTCTTTTTCCGGCAGTTGAAATATGTTTAAGTGCAGATTGATATATAGAAATATCATTAGGGGAAAAACCTAAAATTTTTTTCAGCTTTTCTCTAAGTATTTTTTCGTTTGCAGATGTTTTTGAAAATAAACGTTTAAACAAAACCTATCAATATTTTTTTACAATAATGGATGCATTGTGTCCGCCAAATCCAAAAGTATTACTTAAGGCAGCGCGAACGGTGCGTTTCTGGGTTTTGTTAAAGGTTAAGTTTAATTGATTATTTAATTCAGGATCGTCTGTAAAATGATTAATTGTAGGAGGAATGGCATCGTTCTTTACCGCCAACACACTAGCAATAGCCTCTATTGCACCTGCAGCTCCCAACAAATGACCTGTCATGGATTTGGTGCTGCTTATGTTTAGTTTATAGGCATGCTCTCCAAACACAGTTACAATTGCTTTTGTTTCGGCAATATCGCCTAGAGGAGTGGATGTACCATGAACATTGATATAGTCAATTTGGTCAGCAGACATTTCGGCATCTTGTAATGCTTGTTTCATCACATTAATCGCACCTAATCCTTCTGGATGAGGAGCCGTAAGATGATGCGCATCTGCAGTCATTCCACCACCTACAATTTCTGCATATATTTTTGCACCGCGTTTTAAAGCATGCTCCAACTCCTCTACAATCAACGCTCCCGCACCTTCTCCCAATACAAAACCATCGCGGTCTTTATCAAATGGGCGTGAAGCTGTTTCCGGAGAGTCGTTTCGCTCGGATAGTGCGTGCATAGCATTAAATCCACCAATGCCGGCTTCATTAACTGCTGCTTCTGAACCACCAGCCACAATTATATCAGCTTTACCCAAACGAATATAGTTAAAAGCATCTATAAGCGCGTTGGTTGAAGATGCGCATGCCGAAACGGTAGTAAAATTAGGCCCTCTAAAGCCAAATCGCATAGATATATGCCCTGAGCAAATATCTGCAATCATTTTAGGAATAAAGAAAGGATTAAATCTTGGGGTACCGTCTCCTTTTGCAAATCCAATACTTTCGGTAAGAAAAGTATCCAACCCACCAATTCCCGAGCCCCAAATAACACCCACTCTATCGTGATTAAAATTAGTAAGGTCTAAGCCACAATCTACAACTGCTTGATGAGCTGCTGCAATGCCGTATTGAGAATACGCATCTAACTTTCGCACATCCTTTCGCTCGAAATAATCCTCTGGCTTAAAACCTTTTACTTCGCATGCAAAGCGAGTTTTAAACTTGGATGCATCAAATCGAGTTATGGGCGCTGCTCCACTTTTGCCGGATAACAAAGACTCCCAAAATTCTGTTACAGAATTTCCTAATGGAGTAATTGCACCAAGCCCAGTAACGACTGCTCGTTTTAAGATCATGTGGCTAATTTTCTTTGAGAAAAATTACTTGATATTTGCTTCAATGTAGCTAATTGCTTCACCTACTGTACTGATTTTCTCAGCTTGATCGTCTGGTATCGCAATGTTGAATTCTTTTTCAAATTCCATGATTAGCTCAACAGTATCTAAAGAATCTGCTCCTAAATCGTTAGTAAAGCTTGCTTGTGGAGTAACTTCTTTTGCATCAACACCTAATTTGTCTACTATGATAGATGTAACTTTTGTTGAGATTTCTGCTGTTTTCATTATTTTAGTTTATATAATTTAGACTGCAAATATATATTTATAAAGCAAATTGAAAAAATTAAATTATCAACCTTTTAAACAACTGAAAAACAATTAATTATGGGTTAAAAAGTTGAATAGTTAATCTACAATTACTTCATTTTAACAATAATAAACTCTGTACGTCTGTTCAATTGATGCTCTTCTTCAGAGCATGTAGATTTAACAGCACCCTCACAAGCACAACCATTTATCAATTTACTTTCGCCATATCCTTTTCCGTAAATTCGACTTTGCTCAATACCCTTTGATACAATGTATGCAGCAGAAGATTTAGCACGTCTGTCGGATAGCGACATATTGTATTGCTTAGTAGCGCGACAATCTGTGTGAGATCCTAACTCAATAACCATTCCCGGATATTCTTTCATGGCCGCAACAATCTTATCTAATTCTAATGCAGCATCCGGACGAATGTTAGATTTATTTAAGTCGAAATAAATTGGTTTAATATCTATCATTTTTCCTAAATCGAGACCAACTTCAGGCTTTCCAAGCAACTCGATAAATTTATTATCGCCACCAACAAATTTATTTTCAAGCACGGATGTTTTAGGTAAATAATCTTTTTTTACCATATCTACTTTGTAGCTGTAGGCATCTCCAACCTTCGCAGTTGGAATTGATTTTCTTACTTGGCCATTTTCATCCGTTGTATCGTTTAAAATAATTAATCCGGAGTTTTTATCGTGTACAGTTACTTCCACATCTTTAAGTGGCGCACCGGTTTTTAAATCTTTTACTGTTCCTACTAATGCTATTGCATAATCTAAGTACAAGTCTTTTTTAATTTCCTCTCCGTCTTTTAAAGTATTGGTATTAAAAGGATTCTTTTGAGTTAAATAATCTGCTTTAGAACCTTCCAATTCATATTCTTTCTTAGGTTCAATATCAAAAGTATAATCGCCATTTTCTTTGGTAACAACTTCTCCAAGATTCACACCTGCTTTATCTTTTAATTGAACTTTTGTATTTGCCAACGGCTTTTTTGTAGCGTTATCGTATGCCACACCTTTAAGAATACAAGCTGGTTGTATCGGACGTAACGGAAGAATTGAATATATATCGTCATTCCCTTTTCCGCCATCTCTGTTGGAAGAAACGTATCCGTTGTCTTCGCTTCTAGATAACACAAAAGCAAAATCATCAGCCCCTGAATTGATTGGAATACCAAGATTGATAAGCTTTCTGAATCCACCTTTTCTATTAAACGGAGCCATGAAGATATCCATTTGTCCTAATCCGGCATGACCATTGGAAGAAAAATACAAGTTTCCATCTTCGTCCATGTACGGAAACATTTCGTTACCCTCTGTATTTATCCCGTTACCTAAATTTTCAGGAGTACCGATTGTCCCATCTTCTTTCAGCTCTGCTTTATAAATGTCTGTCCCGCCTTGTCCACCCGGCATATCCGAAATGAAATAAATAACCTTTTCATTATTGCTTAAGGTGGCATGCCCAACACTGTATTCGTTGCTATTTATTGCCAATTTCTCTTCTTTCCAATTTCCATCTACCATCTTGGCTCTATACAACTGCAAATTATTTACACCTTCGGTCGATTTTTTTGATTTCTTTTTATAATAATTATTTCTGGTGAAATACATGGTTTGACCATCGTTGGTAAAACACACCGGACCTTCGTGAAATTTAGAATTAATTTTTCCTTTTACTTTAACCGGATCAACTAAATTAAGCTTATCGTCTTTTGAAGACATGTATAAATCAAGGAAAGGACGCTCATTCCAAACATAGGTATTTTTTACGGTTGGATTCGGACTTCTGTTGGAAGAGAAAAACACTTTGTCGTTATAAAAAACAGCACCAAAATCATCAAATGCAGAGTTGCCATCTACATTCTTTATTTCAAAATAAGGATCTTGATTTTTTAATGTTGCTACAATATCTCTGTTGTTAGAAAAAGAAATTGCTCTGGTATCTTTATTATTTAGCGAATAAAATTTTTGCAATACCGCATCAGCACCGGTATATTTTTCATTTGCTTTTAAACACTGTGCATAGTTGTACAACTCCTCATTAGTCAATTTATTTTCGTCATACATTTTTTTGTACCAAATCTCAGCATTCTTAGAGTCTTTTATTTTAAAATAGCAATCCGCTAAACGTCTTACACTTTGCTCACTTGTAACATTATTCTTTATTAATTTTTCATATAAGCGAGCCGCTTCAACGTATGCAAAAGATTCATAATATTTATCGGCTCTTTTTTCTTTTGCTGATTGAGCATTAGCAAAAGCGCACAGTAAACTAAGTAATACTATTACTAAATAGGGTTTTATTGTTTTCATAAAGTGGTTAAGTTCTTTCTACTAGAAGTATCTTGGAGATTTGTATTTGTAACGGTTGTAAACAAAATCGTAACGAAGCATTAACTCGAAAGTTCCATTGTTTACTTTATTCAATCGTGTAATTGTAAAGTCGTATGCACAACCAACCCAAAACTGCTTAGTAATATTATAGTTTAACAATGCGCCAAAAGAATCTTTCCAACGGTGCATTAATCCTACACCTAATTGATCGTAAAACAAGGCTTCTAAACTTCCATCAATAGACACTGGCGCATTTTTTACTATCTTAACCAAGGTAGTAGGTTTTAGTTTTATTACATCGGTTATGCGCACTACAGCACCTGCAATTGCAAAGTAGTGTCTTCTTTCTAAAGCTGTTTGTTGTGCAGAAATAGTAGAAGTTTTAACTTTTGTTTGCAACATATGAGGACTGCTCAATCCCAAATACCAATGCTTTGTGTAGTAATAGGCTCCAAATCCGATATTGGGTTTTATGCTTCGCTCTACATTGCTGTTTACAAAAGAGGGATCGTTTCCTGCAATTGTTTTTACTCCAGCCAACTGTGGTTGGAATAAATTTAAACTTCCTTTTGCTCCGAAAGCTAACGTGTTGTTTTCGTTGAAACGAACGCTGTATGAATAATCTACATTAACATTTGTTTCATTAACAGGACCAATTTTATCATTTACCACAGACAAGCCCAAACCCATGTTCATTATTTTTAAAGGTGTGTGGGCAAAAAATGTTTGCGATGTTGGAGCTCCTGCTAATCCAACCCATTGGCTGCGGTGCAGCAAACCTAGTGACAATGCTCCTCTGCTTCCTGCATAAGCAGGGTTAACAGAAATAGTATTGTACATATATTGGGTGTAATGTGCTTGCTGTTGCGCTTTTGCAGTAAGAGCTGTAAGTACAACTAAACCTGCTATTATTATTTGCTTTTTCATGGTTATCAATTTTTATTTATCAATCACAATTCAACATTCAAAATTTTATTTAGCTCCGTCTCTATTTACATATACGTATCCACTTAGCTTCATCAACTCGCTATCTTCAGTTACTCTATAAAATATAACATAGAAGTATGTGCCCTCAGGTACAAATCCATCGCCTGTTCCAAAGCTATTGTTGTTTGTGCCATCCCACTTCACTTTGTTGTTGTCATATTGCTTGCCTTCGAATACAATATTACCCCAACGATTAAAGATGGTTACCTCATTTCTTGGGAATGATTCTATGCCTTTTAATTGGAAATAATCATTTATACCATCACCGTTTGGAGAGAATCCCTCAGGAACAATTATTTTATTGTTTTTATCTCTCCAATCTAATTCGGTTGTAGCGCTATTTACAAGTGGGAATGTAGAAGATGTTGGAGGACCATCATTGTTTGCAACATTAGGGATAGCATTTGCAGCTATTGTTCCGTCTATGTTATCATACGCATCGTCCAAACCATCATTATCAGCATCATTACCGGTAGCAAGATCGTCCGGAGCTCCATCTCCATCAAAATCATTTCCTTCGATAATATCTGAAAAATAATCTCCATCCGTGTCTAAGTCTAAATAATCAGGCTTGTCCATTCCATCTGTATTGGTAGGTGTTAAACCAGAACCACCAAAACCAACATAATTATCATACGAATTTAAAATTCCGTCATAGTCTGTATCATTTGTAGATGGCGCTACATAGCCTGTAGTTGTTTGTGCTTCTATATTATCAACAATACCATCGTTATCCGCATCTATATCTAAATAATTAGGAATTGGATCTGAATCGCTATTGGTAAGTGTTAGTGGTGTTCCTCCGGTTGTAGGGTCAACTAAATCTGCTAAACCATCGTCATTAGAATCAGGAATACCTGTGCCTGTTCCTGAACCAATTTGTCCATTATTATCTGGATCTGTTCCCCCAGCCTCAACGACATCAGTGATACCATCGTTATCGCTGTCTAAATCAATTAAATCAGGAGTTCCGTCTTTATCAGTGTCCTTGTTAGGAGTATTAGTTCCTGTGATAGGATTTTCTGCTGTATCCGGAATTCCATCGTTATCATCATCTAAATCGGTATTATTCGGATTTCCATCTCCATCTGTATCAAAAACATCTCTCCAATCTAACTCTGCACTACCTCCATCAACATTCGGGAACTTAGAAGATGTTGGAGGTCCATCGTTATTAGAAACATTTCCTAGTGGGTTAGAGCTTGCAACTACATTATCGTACGAATCGTCTATACCATCGTTATCAGCATCATTACCGGAAGGCAGCACATCCGGAACGTTGTCGCCATTAAAGTCGTTTCCTTCTGTTAAATCAGGATAGTTATCGTTGTCGCTATCTAAATCTAAATAATCCGGAAGATCTGTAGCATCTGTATTAACAGGTGTTACACCCGAGCCACCAAATCCGCTAAAATTATCATACACATCTAAAAGACCATCTTTATCTGCATCGGTAGCAGTTGGCAGAATGTATCCAGTTGTTGATTGTGCTTCAATATTATCAGCAATACCATCGTTATCGGCATCTAAATCTAAATAATTCGGCACATTATCTGAATCACTATTTGGATATGTTAATGGAGTTCCTCCTGTTGTAGGGTCAACCAAATCAGCCAATCCATCGTTATCAGAATCCGGAATACCGGTACCTGTGCCCGAACCAATTTGTCCGTTGTTATCAGGATCTGAACCTCCATTCTCCACAACATCTGTCATTCCATCATTATCACTGTCTATATCAGAACTATTGATTATACCATCTCCGTCAGTATCCATTGTTGCACACACACCTTTGGCATTCAACGTACAAAATCCAGGGTCTTGATAATTAGGAACTCCATCATTATCTGCATCTCCATGCGGATCGGCACCACCAATACAACTAAAGCTAGTTGCTCCAACACCACAAATCTCAACAACATCAGGAACACCATCGTTATCGTCATCTAAATCTATAATGTCATCTTCCCCATCGCCATCTATATCACACGCTACTGATGTAATTCCAATTGTAACAGTATCTGAACAGCCTGTATAGGCTTTGTAATATGCGTAATAAGTACCTACCGATGGAATTGCAGCAATTGTGTTAGTAAGTGCAGCGTTCGAGTAAAAAGTATAACCTACTAATGTTGGAAACTGTGTAGCAAAAAGTGTTCCAGGGCAAGTTTTAATATTTGAGATATTTGCAGGTTTTGTGCATGAATTCTGAATAGTAAGCGTGGTTACATTTGAAACAGGACAATTACTAGAATTTTTTAATCCTGATGTACTACCATGTTTTTGGAAATTACCTGATATCTGCCCAATGCCATAAGCCCATGCCCTATTGGTTATTGTGTTGTTACACAAAAGTGCAACACAATTAGTTGTAACTACTGTTTTATATACAAATACCGTACTATCTGTTCCACCTGAAGAGTTTAACACATCTCCGCCACTTGTAGCATTTGCACCTGTTCCAATACGAACACGCACAACTCTACTAGAAGTAATGTATTCAGCCTGATCGTCTGATGAAACATCTGTTTTAGGGCCACTGTTTGGACCATAAGTAATATTAATAGACCCCGGAACAAATGTTTGATTTTGTGCCACGCTATCACGCACGTATGAGTTAACAGAAACATCGTTCCCGTTATTGTAGGTTACTACGGTATAAATTAATGTATCTCCGGGATTTAGATTTCCACCATTTGCATCTTTAATGCGCACTACAGAATGCAAATCAGGCTCGTAAATATCTACAGCCATAGAAACCATTTGAGTTAGATAACCCTCTACCACTGTTCTTAAACGCAGCGTTGCAGATGTATCATTGTTTGAAATGTATTGTTTTGATGCATTATTTGGTAAGAATATAGAAGCATCAAACCCAAGCGTATTGCTATAATTAGGTATCGTGTAAGGACTAAGAACTCCATTATAACTTAAACAGCTATTAAAAATATTTCCTGCATTATGAGATGCATCCGAAACAGCTTTAAAGCTGGTACTGCTTGTTCCCTTAAACAAAAGAGAATCTTGAGTATAATCTCTATCGCCATCAAAAGACATATGCCCAATTTCAAAATTTACAGCTCCGGAAGGAGGTGTAAAAATCCCGTTCAAATTTATATCAGTTGTTGGATTGGTGCTCATTACATGAGATAAACCACCAAATACAGTAAGATTGCGCAATGGCTTTGTATTGTTTTTGTATACAACCACCAAGTTCCAGCCTCCAAATCGGTTACCTACACCACCACGCGCAGTAACATCAGCAACGGTAATACGTGCATTACCACCTACAGGCTGCATAAGAGATGTTATGTCTTTAAAGCAATGGTAGCTAGTAAAAGTCAATACGTTATCTAGTAAACTATCTGCGGTTAGATTAATATAAGAACCGTTGTTAATCTTAATTTTAACATCTCCTCTGGTTGCATAATAGGGCGATCCGGAAAATGTTTCTCCCCCCCAAAATAATCCAGCCCAGGAAATTTCGCTACATGCCGGTAGATACAAGCTATCCGAAGAAGACATAAATGTAGACGGGTCTCCATCTATATCAATAAAGTTGTTGTTAAAATCGTTGTTTTTACCGGTTCCGGCAGGAGGAACCTCATTTTGAGCTGCGCAACCGCCATCGCAAGTGGTAGCCGAATTTGCAACGTACTTTATACCACCTCGTTGATTGGTTTGGTAATAAATTTTAAATGGATCTACTAATTGAGAATACGTAGTTTTGGTTAAGGTTACAAAACCAATAATTAAATATACTGCCAACAACGGCAGTATTGCTCTCTGGGTAAGTTTCATACTGTGTGGTTAAGAAAATTTATGCAAATATAACCTCAAATGCATCAAAAGTCAACCTATTTCACAGATATAATAAGTAGTTTGCTGAGCAACAAAGACTTAAAGTTCGTTTACCTTACAAACGAGTTCCGCTAATCGAGCCGAATATCCCGATTCATTATCGTACCAACCCATTACTTTTACCATATTACCTACAATTGAGGTAAACTCAGCATCATAAATACACGAATTAGGATTATTAACAATGTCGATTGATACAATTGGATCTTCGGTATATTCCAATACTCCTTTCAAATTACCTGCAGCGGCTAATTTAAATGCCTCATTTATCTCTTTAACAGTAGGTGTTTTTTTAAGGACGCAAGTAATGTCGGTTAACGATCCATCCGGAACGGGAACGCGAACACCACACCCTCCTAATTTTCCTTCTAAATGAGGAAAAATTTTAGTAATTGCTTTAGCAGCTCCGGTAGAAGTAGGCACAATAGACAATGCTGCTGCTCGGGCTCTTCGCAAGTCTTTATGTGGTGAGTCGTGCAAACGCTGATCTCCGGTATAGGAGTGAACAGTAGTTATATATCCGTCTTCAATACCCCAATGCTCATCTAACACTTTAATCATAGGCGCTGCACAATTTGTGGTGCAGGAGGCATTTGATATAATAGTGTCGCCTTTCTCTAAAATAGCATCATTTACTCCAATTACGATTGCCTTTATGGTATTATCTGTTGGAGGGGCTGATAACACAACCTTTCTAGCTCCTGCATCAATATGTTTTTGCGCACCAATCCTATCTAAAAATAAACCGGTACATTCTACCAATACATCAATTTTCAACTCGTTCCAAGGCAGCACCGAAGGGTCTTTTTGTGAAATAATCTTTATTCTTTTGTTATCCACAATCAGCTCCTTTTCTTCAAAAGTGATAGTATCTTTTTTATAAGAGCCATGTATAGAATCGTACTTTAGCAGATGCGCCAATGTCTTAGCGTCTGTTAAATCATTAATAGCTACAACATCTACAAGTGGATTGGCAAATAACTCTCGAAAGGTTATTCTACCAATTCGTCCGAATCCGTTTATGGCAACTCTAATTTTTTGCATATTTTTTGGGTTGGTTATATTTAGTATAATTGTTAAATTTACGAAAATCAAACGTTTTATTTATGGGATTCTTAAAAACAACAACAAGCGATGACGGAGCAGGGACATTTGCTGTGGTATATGTTATATTTGCCATTATGTGCCTGCTTGCAATTGTAATTTTTGGATAATTTTAATGTTTGATGGATGTTAACTAAATCCACAAACATTACTAAAAAAAACATTTACTCAACAACTCATTTTCGCTTTTTACGAAGCGGGGATGAGTTTTTCTATTTTTTGCACGAACTAATTACCAATGCTAAAAACGAAATACACTTACAGTTTTACATTTGGGAAGACGATGAAACCGGCAATTTTTTAATACCACCCCTATTAGATGCCATCAAACGAGGAGTTAAAATTTATATTGTTTTGGATGCATATGGCTCTTCCGGGTTTTCCGGAGAAATTAGAAACAAGTTAGAATCTGCAGGTGTAATCATAAAACTTTATTCGCGCATTTTTTCAAAAAAAAGAATTCAGCTAGGCAGGCGCATGCATCAAAAAATTGTGGTGGTAGACGGAATCCATGCACTGGTTGGAGGAATTAACATTTCTAACAACTACAAAGGAACCTCCCAAAGCACCGCTTGGCTAGATTTTGCGGCTTATACAAGAGGCGAGGTTTCTATTGCCATTAGAAATGATTGTATTAAAAAATGGAAACTTGCTGAACAAAAAAAATTATTTACCGACAACTATACCAAAAACACATCGATAGAAAAAGGCTCGATATCTATTTCTTTACTAGAAAACGATTGGCTAAAAGGGAAGCTAGAAATATCTAGATATTACAGACAATTAATCAGGGAATCAAAGCAGGAGCTTATTCTAGTTGCCAGCTATTTTTTACCGGGAATTCGCTTAAAACGCTTACTAAAAAAGGCTGCTAAACGTGGTGTTAAAATTTGCTTTATTGTTCCTTCCAAATCAGATGTGGCAATTGTTGAATATGCAACAGAATACTTTTACGCATGGATGATTAAAAATAATTTTTCTATTTACAAATGGAAAAACGGTATGGTACATGGAAAAGTAGCTATTGCGGACACAACCTCTGTTACCATTGGCTCCTACAATATAAACTGGCTAAGTGATTATGGGAGTTTGGAATACAACATAGTACTGCACAATCAAGAGGAAATACTAAGTGTAAAAAATCAATTGCAAGAAATTATAAAAAACGAGTGTGTTGAAATTAAAAACACAGAAGTAGAATTTACATATTTTAAAAAAATAAAAAATTGGATTTCGTTCTTATTGGTTCGCCTTTCGCTGAATGTACTAATGCTAGTTATTAAAAAACCTGCAAAAAAACTATCAAAAAAATAATTTATTTTCCCTTATTAAAAAGCGGGAGCGCTATTAACGAAAAAGCTCCAATAACCAACACAAGTGCTACTTGTGCTGCCCATGCAATCCAAGCAAAGGCAAAGGCAATAACAAACGGGACAGAAAATATTGCCAATGTTTCGATTACCAATTTCTGATACGCACCGGCACCACCCGGAACAAACATAATTCCAAGACTTCCGAATATCAATACACACAATGCCTCCAGTATACCCAAGTGTTTTGTTTCTTCGAAAGACAAGAAACAAATATGAAGTGCTCCATAATACAAACCCCAAATCAAAATTGAATAAAAGCCAAAAAGCACCGGATGCTTTATTTTTTTAATTGCTACCAACCCTTGCATAAATCCTTTTATCATTCCTCTAAACTTATCTACCAACGTAGCTTTTGAGGCATCTGTACTTTTCTTTGCGAATAAAAATTTATACACAACAAAAATCAATGCGACTGTAATTAAAAGAAAAACAACTAATGCAATAGGATTAGAAGTAAACCTATCTATTTTTTGCAAAGCTGGATTAATCAACTTTTCGGAGGCAAACGAATACAATATTTGCGCTTTCAATAACAAAGTAATTGCCGTTATAACAACTAAACAAATTACATCAACTGCTCTCTCAGCCACGACTGTTCCAAACGATTCGTTAAATGGAATTTTTTCGTACTTCGTTAAAACACCGCACCGAGAAGCTTCTCCGAGCCTTGGCAATGCTAAATTTGCTAGATAACCAACCATTACAGAAAAAAACATATTGCTCCCTTTGGGATTATAACCAAGTGGTTGCAATAACATCTTCCAACGTACAGCCCTAACAACATGGCTCAAAATACCAATTATAATGGAGGCTCCAATCCATGTATAGTCTGCCTTTTCAAAGGCTATGTATATTGATTTTTTTTCTTCAGCCGTTATATCCTTTACCACTAACCATACCAAGAGCACACTTAAGGAAATAAAAAAAAGGACTTTTACTACGGATGAAATTTTAGTATTCAACTTAGTTCAGCTTGTTGGTTTCGCTATTGGGGAATATTTGGGTTGGCGTAAACTTTTTAGCCTCCTCAAAATCCATAGAGGCGTATGAAATAATTATAACAATGTCGCCAACTTCTCCTTTTCGTGCAGCAGGACCATTGAGACAAATAATACCAGAACCTCTTTTCCCCTTTATAACATAGGTTTCTAGGCGCTCGCCATTATTAAGATTTACTACTTGAACCTTTTCGTGTTCAATTAAATTGGCGGCATCCATTAAATCCTCGTCAACTGTTATACTGCCAATATAATGTAATTCAGCCTGTGTAATTTTTACACGGTGAATTTTAGATTTTAAAATTTGAGTTTGCATAGCACTATAAAACTAAGAAAAAATCGGGAATATAGAACGCTAGATTGCTTTTCTCAAATCAACTTATTTTTTGTTTTTTTGCATAAACATTCATTCATTATGGAAAAGCAAACAATCAAGCAGTTATTACAATCTACAGATTACAATACAGAAGTATCTATAAAAGGGTGGGTTCGTACCAAACGTGGGAATAAAAACGTTGCTTTTATAGCATTGAATGATGGCTCAACTATTAACAATCTGCAACTTGTAGTTGATTTTACTGCTATTTCGGAAGATGTTTTAAAACCTATAAATACAGGGGCTTGCGTAAGTGCTTCGGGAACGCTGGTTAAATCGCAAGGACAAGGTCAAACAGTGGAAATACAAGCTAAATCTATTGAGTTATTGGGCGGTGCAGACGAAAGCTTTCCTTTGCAAAAAAAGGGACACACATTGGAATTCCTAAGAGAAATTGCACATTTAAGACCACGCACCAATACCTTTGGCGCTGTGCTTCGCATTCGACACAACATGTCCTATGCTATTCACAAATTTTTTAACGACAAAGGCTTTTTTAATTTACACACTCCAATCATAACCGGATCTGATGCAGAGGGTGCAGGCGAGATGTTTCGAGTTACTACACTTGATTTGAATAATCTTCCAAAAAACGAAGATGGATCTGTAAACTATACCGAAGATTTTTTTGGAAAGGTAACAAACCTTACTGTTTCCGGACAATTAGAAGGAGAATTAGGAGCTTTAGCACTCGGAAAAATATATACATTTGGCCCAACCTTTAGAGCAGAAAACTCAAACACTCCACGCCATTTGGCTGAATTTTGGATGATTGAGCCGGAAGTAGCTTTTAATGATTTAGAAGACAACATGAACCTTGCGGAGGAAATGTTGAAGTACCTGGTTAAATACGCATTAGACAATTGTTTAGAAGACCTTACCTTCTTAAACACCATGTATGATAAGCAATTGCTAGAACGATTAAATTTTGTAGTAACCAATCCGTTTAAACGTATTACCTATACGCAGGCCATTGAAACATTGACTTCTTCCGGAAAAAAATTCGAATTTAAAGCCGAGTGGGGAAGCGACTTGCAAAAGGAACACGAAAACTATTTAGTAGATCATTTTAAAGCTCCTGTTATAGTTACCAATTACCCTAAAGACATCAAAGCTTTTTACATGAAGCAAGATGCTGACGGGAAAACGGTTCGTGCAATGGACATTTTATTCCCATACATTGGCGAGATTATTGGTGGCTCGCAGCGAGAAGACGATTACACAAAATTACATACACGTGTAAAAGAAATGGGTATTCACGAAGAAACATTATGGTGGTATTTAGAAACCAGAAAATTTGGCTCATGTCCTCACAGTGGATTTGGTCTTGGATTCGAACGATTAATGCTATTTGTTACCGGAATGACCAATATTCGTGATGTAATTCCATTCCCTCGTTTTCCAAAGAGTGCTGAGTTTTAAAATTGCAGAACTTGATTCTAAGTTGTATTTTTAAATATCATCATGCTTTGACTCTGCTTGGCATGACAAATCTAAATGTTACCCTGAGCAGAGGTTAAAGGATAATACCAATTTACTATGAGCCAACCATTATTAGAAGTTAGAAATCTGGTAACAGAATTTAAAACAGAAGATGAAATTGTAAAAGCTGTAAACGACATTAGCTTTACTCTAAATAAAGGCGAAACTATTGGTATTGTTGGCGAATCTGGTTCCGGAAAATCAGTTACCTCGCTTTCTACGATGCGATTAATTCCAAATCCTCCGGGAAGAATTGCCTCAGGAGAAATTATATTTCATTCCAAAACAAAAGGCACTGTTGATTTAACCAAACTATCGGAAAAAGAAATGCGCAGCCTGCGAGGCAATGAAATTGCAATGATTTTCCAGGAGCCAATGACATCGCTTAATCCTGTATATACTTGCGGAGATCAAGTAATGGAAGCTATTATATTACACCAAAAGGTTTCAAAAAAAGAAGCAAAACAACGCACAATAGATTTATTCAAAGAAGTACAATTACCTAGACCAGAGGCTATTTTCGATACCTATCCACATCAAATTTCAGGCGGGCAAAAGCAACGTGTAATGATAGCCATGGCCATGTCGTGCAACCCATCTCTATTAATAGCAGATGAGCCCACAACAGCGTTGGATGTTACGGTTCAAGCAACCATATTAGAGTTAATGCAAAAACTACAATTGCAACACGATATGGGCATCATGTTTATTACCCACGATTTAGGCGTAATTGCAGAGCTTGCTGACAAAGTAGTAGTAATGTACAAAGGTAAAATTGTTGAGCAAGGAAGTGTGTGGGATATTTTCTCGAACCCTCAACACCCTTATACCAAAGGTCTTTTAGCCTGCAGACCTAAACTAGGAAGACGTTTGCATTGGCTACCCACCGTTCCGGATTTTATGAAAACCGATGAACAAGGAGGTCTTACACAAACTAATTTTTCTATTGAGGAAGTAATTAAAAAGCATACCGTAACAACTGAAGAGCGCACCGAAGCTCATAAAAAACTATATGCACAAGAGCCGCTGCTGCAAATCAAAAACATAAAAACCTACTTCCCTATTAGTAGTGGATTATTTGGCAATGTAAAAGATTATGTACGCGCAGTTGACGATGTAAGCTTTGATGTATATCCCGGTGAAACGCTAGGTTTGGTGGGAGAATCCGGATGTGGAAAAACTACCCTAGGAAGAACTATTTTACGTTTAATTGAGCCTACCGAAGGACAAATAATTTTCAAAGGTCAAGACATAACCAACCTTACCACGGCTGAAATGCGCAAGTTGCGCCAAAACATGCAAATTATTTTCCAAGACCCATATTCTTCTTTAAACCCGCGAATTACAATAGGCGAAGCCATTATGGAACCTATGAAAGTTCATAAGGTGCTGAATAACGACAGCGAGCGAAAAGAAAAGGTAATGCAATTGCTTAAAAGAGTAAATATGCAGGAAGCCCACTTCTACCGATATCCACACGAATTTTCAGGAGGACAACGTCAACGTATTTGTATTGCGAGAGCATTGTCGCTCAATCCTCAGTTTATTATTTGTGACGAGTCTGTTTCTGCACTGGATGTATCTATTCAAGCACAAGTACTAAACTTGCTGAATGAATTAAAAAAAGAGTTTCAATTTACCTATATCTTCATTTCACACGACTTATCGGTGGTTAAATTCATGTCGGACAGAATGGTTGTAATGAACAAAGGGAAAATAGAGGAAATGGGAGATGCCGATACCATCTACGCAAATCCACAAACAGAATACACTAAAAAATTAATTGGTGCTATTCCTACAGGAGAACTGGAGGACATTAAGGAGTCGATGGAAAAGAAGAAAAATAAAAAGGTGGAAGAATATACAGGAGACAATTCTCAAAATAAAGCATAGCAATTACAACAATTTACTCGTATGTAGTGCTTATAATATGGGATTGAGCCAATGAATTAAAGTAGGAAAAGTTTGCTTTCCCAGAACCGTTTGCTCTTATTAAAATAAAAATCTGCACTAAATAAAACATTATACCCTCGCTGTTTTTGTTAGCACACAAAAGATGAAAAATATTTTCAGAATTGAAATTGATACGAACAGAGTATTGGGGCTAGACATATTAAGAGCACTCGCTATTTTTTTTGTAGTACTAGGCCACGGGGGGCATTTACTCTCTGAAAAATGGCAACGCCTAAATTCTTACTTTATATTTGATGGTGTATCTATTTTTTTTGTCTTAAGCGGTTTTCTTGTGGGCGGATTGTTGATAAAACAACTCGAACAAAAAGAATTTAACAAACGTGCACTTTTTAATTTTTGGACAAGAAGATGGTTTAGAACACTCCCCAACTACTTTCTAATTTTAGTAGTATTATGTCTTCTAAATTTTTTCTTTACTCCCAACTTTTCAATTAAAAGCACATTCAAGTATTTCATTTTTTCTCAAAATTTTTTTGAGCCACATCCTTCTAATTTTTTTCCGGAGGCTTGGAGCTTGAGTGTAGAAGAATGGTTTTATTTGCTATTACCCATTTGCATCGGCACTTTTTCAATTGTATTCAAAGTTACCCACAAGAAAGGTGTATTAACAACCATTATACTCGTTATTATACTTACTACAACAGTTCGTTATTACAGATATTCAACCGGTGTAATAGACGGAATAAAAGACTGGGATTTACTATTTAGAAAACAAGTAATTACTCGGCTCGATAGTCTTATGTTTGGTGTAATTGGAGCCTATATTCAATATTACCATTTACCCTTATGGCTAAAACATAAACACAAATTACTGCTATTGGGTATCTTTCTTTTTGTTTTGAGCAGATACCTTCTTCCAAACATCACATCAATTAATGGATTGTACTCTACCGTATTTAGCTTTAGCTTAATTGCAATTGCCACACTGCTTATACTGCCCTACTTAAGTGATCTTAAAACGAATAAAAGTGTTCTTTACAAACCCATTACCTATTTAAGTTTGATTTCATACTCCATGTACCTCTTAAACCTTTCAATCCTGCAGCATTGGATATTAAACAAAATTCCATGGAATTACCTTACAACCAATAACAACATTACCATGGCAATAAATTATTCACTTTACTGGAGTGTTTTAATTTTGCTTTCCATCTTACTTTACAAGTATTTTGAATTACCCATTACCAAACTTAGAGACCGTATAAAATTGCAAAAACAATACTAATACATTCTTCGATTTGCACATTCTTTCAGTATAATTCTATCTACTCGACTCCGCTAACCGCATTCTATAAAGAAACCCTAATCACTACAGTAAAAAAAACAAATGTGTGAATAATGTAAATTATTTAAATAATCCTATAAGTACACCTTACTTGTATCTATGTAGTTTTGATTGTTACTAAAATAATTTCAGTATAGTTTGGAACGTAACATAGCGTATTAGATAATTAATTCTTGCGGGATACTTCATAAATAATAAATTCTACTTTGTCACCTACAAGTACGATGAACGTTAAATGAGCAAAGTAAAAAATGTACTTAAAGTTTTCATTATCTCATGTACAATTTTTATAGTTGTGGTAATACTATTTATATCTCCACTTACAAAATTTTTAATTGAAAAATATGATGTAAAATATTTTGGGCGAGAAATAAAAATGGATTGGGTTTATGTAAATCCATTCTCCGGATATATTCATTTCAGTAATCTAAAAATATACGCGCTCCAAAGCGACAGTATTTTCTTTTCTGCAAAAAGGTTAAACGCGAATTTGAAGATGAATAAACTGCTTTCTCAAACATATGAATTTAGCTCCCTAACATTAGATTATCCTAAAGGACATATTTTTCAAAATAAAGAATATTTCAATTTTAATGATTTGATTGCAAAATTCTCTTCGAAAGAAAATTCAAAGTCAAAAAAAGAACCACTACACTTTAGCATTCTTAATATAAAAATACATAATGGCGAATTTCATTATCGTGAAATTGTAACTCCCATAAATTACTTCATTAAAAACGTAAATATTGAAAGCAAAGGTTTTCGCTGGAATGTTGATACTATTCCTATTTCATTTTCGTTTTTATCTGGCATAGGAACTGGATCAACGAAAGGGGATTTTGTAATTAATTCGAAAAACAAAAATTACACATTGGCAACTTGATTAGCCTTATTGATATATACTATTAACCTAATCATAACACTTTTAAGTTATTTGCAAATAACTTAAAAGATCAATGAATAAAAATTAATCGCATAAAATTTGAAATTTAATATAACAATTTTATGCGATATAAAATGTGTTAATCATTAATAAAATTATAACCAAGCAAAATAGGGTAAGCACTCCTCCAATTTTCAAGAAGTCAGATATTTTGTACTTACCCGGCCCAAGCACAAGTAGTGATGCTGGCTCAAACGGTGTAACCATTGAAATTGAAGCAGACAAAATAACCGCAATTGCAAAATATCGCGGGTTGGCGTTTATGTTTACTGCTGTTTGAATTGCTATTGGTAAAACAACAAGAGCGGCAGCAGCATTGCTCATGGGTTGCGTTAATAAAACCGTTAATACCATTAAACTAAAAAGTATTGTGGAGTGGTTAGCATTTTTAAATATATCGGTAACTAAATTTGCTAAATAAATATCTGCACCGGTTTTTTTTATTGCTGTTCCAAAAGCAGTCATTCCTCCAATCAAAATGATTAATCGCCAATCTACCTTTGAATATACTGCACTACTGGGCAAGACATTAAATGATAAAATCAATAAAACTGCTGTCAAAAATGATATGCTAATTGGTAGAATCCCTATTGTACCTGTTATTATTGCTAATAAAAATATTGCCAACGCAATAAATCCTCGTTTTAAATTAGGCAAATTGGAATTACCAGTGTTTGTTAAAATGATAAAGTCATTTCTGTGTTTTATCTTAGAAATATCACTTTCTAATCCTTCAACTACTATGATGTCTCCTGTTTTAATTGTTGCTTCATTAACGTTTTTTGAAAATGTATGACTCTTTCTAAATAAGCCGATTGGACTCAATCCTGTTTTTATGCAAAATTCTGATTCAATAATAGTAGAGTTGGTAATAAACGAACTTGGCAGTACCATTAATTCAGCCACTCCTATTTTATTATTTTTTACAGAATGCGTAGATTGAAGAATTGAATATTTGCTGTAAAATAATTTTAATGATTCACTGGTTGCCTCTATATATAGCTCATCATTTTCAGAAATAACAATATTGCCATCCGCAATTTTTTCTACACCAGATTGAACAATTTTTAAAAAAGAAATGTCTTTTTCTTTTAGTTCACCAATAGCTTTGCCTATAAAATATTTAGAATTCCCTACATTAAAATGTGAGTAAAACAATCTGTTGATTTCCACTTTTGGGGAATTATCACTTCTAATGCCATTCGGAAGTATTTTATTCCCAAAAAAAACAAAAAAGAGTGTGCAAAATAGTAAAAGCGTAATTCCGATTGGCAGTAATTCAAACATCCCAATGGGTTCTATTCCATTAGAAATTAAAAAATTGTTTCCTGCAATATTTGTGGAAGTGCCAATGAGTGTACAAGTACCACCTAACAAGGAAGCGAATGCCATTGGCATTAAAAATTTGGACGGTAATTTGCCCATTTTTTCAGCCATGCCAAGTATAGGAAGTATCATCACTGCTGCAACTGTTGTATTATTCATAAAAGCGGATAGCAAACCAACAGGTATCATTATTAATAGTATTGTTAAGCCATAATTTTTTATACCAACACTGGTTAGCTTACTGCTCAAATATTCCATTACCCCATTGTGTTGTAACGAAGCACTTATGATAAAAATAGAGGAAAGCATTATAATAAAATCGTTACCGAATCCCTTGAATGCTTCACTGGGAGTTAAAATACCAGTTGCTACAAGGATTATTAATGAAACCAATACAATAGAGTCGGCTGGAAATTTATCAATTGAAAACAAAACAACTATTGCAATAATTAAAAGAAATACGATTATCATAATTAGTTACAATTTATTTATAGAAACTACTTGATGTGGCGCTGGCATTACAATACTATTTTTACGCAATTCTTTTAATATTAGCAGGCGAATATCACCCAACATTCTACCCACCGCCAATACTTCTTCTGACCAAAATAAAAGTCTTAACTCAACTGCGTATTCTGTAAATCTCTCAATCCTTACGTATGGCTCAGGAGTTGCAATTACTTTAGGGTGTACCTTTATTGTAGTTAAAATTAAATCCATAGCTCTTTCAACATCTTTTTCTAAAACCTGTAACTCAACGTAGTGCCGATTGATGTTTTTTTGATTGGACCAATTAATTATTTCATTCTTGGTTAAAAAGGAGTTCGGTAATATAACTTCCTTTTCCTCTCTTGTTTTAACAACGGAAGTTCTAAAGCGAATAGATAATACCTCTACCCGTTTATCTCCGATTTGTAATACATTACCTACTTTAATAGTGCCATCCACGAGCAGTATTATTCCGGAAATAAAATCATAAAATAAACTTTGTAATCCTAATCCTATCCCGACAAATAGGGCAGCTGAACCAGCTACTAATACAGAAATATCTATTCCCAGAAACTTAAGCACAGCAGATATAGCAAATACGTATAAAAAATATTTTACAATCGTATATGCTGTAAATTTCTGCCCCTCGTCAAATTTTGTATACTTTGCCAGTACTTTCTTAATCACTTTTAATATAACCCACAGAAATAGGAGAAGCCCTATTATATAAACAATCCGTGAAAAGGTGAGACTATATTCTCCTAATTTTAATACTTCAAATTCAAATATCGTTTTCATCTTTTTATTACGTTAAAACTATATCAGCGCATCTAATTCATTTAAATATATCGTCTTGGCGGGTAATTTTTTTCGGAATGGTTAAAACAGGTATAATACATGACTTACTAATTGTTTTACTGTATTTCCCCAAGAAACATTTTTTCAGATTTTTCTTCCACTGAGACATTAGTAAAGCTAGGCTTAAAATTTGTTGATTCTATAATTGTTTTCATATTATTTTTTAAGTTAATTAATAAGATGCTGTTACAGGGTTGTAATACTTGATAAGTTTGGGGTTGTATTTAACTGGCACACTTAATACTGGTATTTTGGAATGATTTACCAATTGTTGTGCATAGGGGCCTGAAATATACTGACTCAAACCATAGTCCCTCTGCGCCATTATAGTTATTAAATCCGCTTTTCTTTTTTCAGCGAATTTTAATATTTGCTGTATATAATTCGCACCGCAAATAATAGTTATTCTGCACTTTATATTATTTGATTTTAAATACTTTTCTACTTGCTTTGCATAGGCATTTACCTTCCTTAATTCTCCTGTATTATCAATTCTACTTACATAAGCGGCTATATGAACAAATGAGTCGTACTTTTTAGCTATTTGAACTATATAAAGGACTTTCTCTCTTGAATGTTTAGCAATACGAACGGGCAAGACAATAGTTTTAAAAGTCTGATTACGTGTTTCATTCAACAGCTTTAGTGATGTTTTTCTATCAGCAGGATGTCCTTTATCTTTTCTTGCATTAGAGGCTTTTATTAATATGGCAGGCGCATCATTCTTTTTACCTCCTTTAGGATGAATTGTAATTACAGGGCAGTGCGATTGGTTAACTACACCATACGAATTACTGCCTATAAAAAACTCCTTTATACCTGTAACTCCGTGAGTCCCCATTATGATTAAGTCTGTATTGGATGATTTAGCATAATCCACTATTGCACCTTGCACGTAATCATTTTTTACTATAGTTTTTACTTTTAACAAGAATTTACTTAGTATTTCATCTTGCAACTCTTTCATTTTGATTTGTGCTCTTTTTAAATCTTCCTTTTGAGCAAGCAGATAATAACCAGCTATATCATGTCCCAAGTTAGGAATATATGGAACCACATGCATTAATGTTAATTTAGCCTTGTGTGTCCATGCTAATTCAATAGCATATTTCATAGCATTTTGAGCCGTTTTGGAAAAATCAGTTGGCATTAATATTTTTTTAATTTGATTCATCTTCATAGTTTCTTTTGTTTAAAGGTTAAACAATTGTTATATCTCATTTTTGGTATCATTCTCGTTATAAACAATTCTATATAAATCTGTTCTGCGGTCATTCCAAGTTTGAACGCTTCCATGTTCCCGATTGCGTTTTAATAGATTCATATCTAAATCCTGAAATATCATTGTCTCTGTATTTGGCGAGGCTTGTGTTGCAATGGCTTCACGCGAAAACTCTGCATCCGATGGAGTAAATATTGCCGATTCAGCAAAATGTATGTCAAGATTTTCAACACCCGGCAAATTGCCTACGCAACCTGAAATAACTGTATAAAGCTGATTTTCAATAGCTCGTGCTTGTGAACAATAACGAACTCTTAAGTATCCTCTTCTATCATCAGTATTAAAAGGAACAAAAATTATTTTAGCTCCTTTGGAAGCAGCAATTCTGGCTAACTCAGGAAATTCAACATCGTAGCAAATTAGTATAGCTACCTTACCCATATCTGTGTCAAAAACTTCCACTTTACTTCCAGCTTGCACTCCCCACCATTTTTTTTCATGAGGCGTTATATGAATTTTATATTGTTTTCCTATTGTCCCATCCCTTCTAAATAAGTAGGATGCATTGTATAGGTCATCATTTTCTATAACAAAATGAGACCCTCCAATAATGTTTACATTATATTTGACTGCCAATTTTGAAAACATCTTGGTATATGACGGTGTAAATTGGTCTAAAGTTCTTATTGCATCAACTGGTCTTTTTTTGGGTAAAAATGTGAGTAGCTGCATTGTTAACATTTCAGGGAAAACAACAAAATCACTTCTGTAATCAGATGCTATATCAACAAAATACTCACAGCTTTTTGAAAAATCAGTAAAGCCTTTTATCATTCGCATCTCATATTGAACTACAGAAGTGCGAACATAAGGGGATACTAATCGTTTAGAGGGACTTTTTCCATCATACAAAAAATTAGTCCATTCCAAGTAAGTTGCAAATCCACATGATTCCTTGTCATTAGGTAAATAATCCGGGAGAATTTTTTTTAATGTAAATCCATTTGACAGTTGAGCCGTAAGAACTGGATCAAAAATCTTTTTATCAATCACTCTTTTTACATAGTCGTATGCATCCATCTTATCCGAATATTTGCAATAGTTTGGTAATCTACCTCCTACTGCAATTGTTTTAAGATTAAATTTTACTGCTAATTTTTTTCTTGCTTCATAAAGTCTCCGAGAAAGTTTCATATCTCTATAATCAGGATCAACCATTATTTCTGCACCATATAGCGTGTCGCCTTTTAATGTATGCGTGGTAAAACGGCCGTTATCAGTAATTTCACTCTAAGTTGAGTTTTCTGAAAAATTTTCACTACTAATAATTAAACTACAACAAGAAGCTACGAGTTTCCCTTTATATTCTATAGCTAACTGCCCTTCCGGAAAAGTTGTTAAAACGCTTGTAAATTGTATTTCACTCCAAGGTTTCATGCTTGGAAAGCATTTTAACTGTATCTCTTGAATTACGGGCAAATCAGTTAACTTTAACTTTCTAAGTCTAATTTTTTTTAATTCACTTTTTTCTTTTGTTTCTGACATAAATACCTCCTGTTTATAAATAATTTTTACAATTGATTTATAACAAAGGTCGGGATACAAAAAAACATTTGCATTGACTTTAGTCAAATCGAACCCACTAAGAATTTGTGGATTTGTGCTTAATTGAGAGATAATCTTTCAATGGGATACCAATTCGATTCCGAATATATTTTTTCTTAATTATCGAATGGCAAGTTCATGAAATCATTTGTTATTTCTTTTTGCAACAAGAGAAAAAGAATCCACTACAATAAATTACTCAGAATAAATGTTTACGGCAAACATTATTTCGGTTCAATAAAAACCTTTACCTCCCTAATAGAAGTCTTCACTCTAATCCAATCTTCGAGCTGACTCACTTTAATATTTGGAATGCCATTTAGAGTTTGTATATAAACACATACAGTTGTATCGCGTGAAGATGGGGTTGAATAAACAGGAGCTATATAAACAGAAAGCCTTTGTGGTTTGCCATAGATTGCTTCAAATTCCTTAAAAAATATTGAATCCATTATGTTTAATTTGGAGGCTTGCTTAATTTTATTTTCCAATTGACTTATCTGCTTTTCTTTCTCACCCATTTCCTCCTCCCGTTTTAAATATATTTCCTCCAAAACTCCTGATTTAATTTCTGATAAATTTTCCCTGTAATTATTATCTCCCAATTGATTAATCATTATATCTGCCGTTCCCAATTTGTATTTATCTTTTTTCGAAATCATTATTTTATACAAAGAATTGGATTCTTTTTCACCAAGCACCGAAATTTTTATTTTTTTATTTTCAGGACTAATGTTCTTTTCAAGAACAACAACGTTTGCCATCTTTAATTCATCATGAATAAATTTCTCTGCTCTTTGTATAAAGATTTCATTAGATACAAACCTGTAAGCCAAGTAAATACTTGGAAGCATAGTGAAAACTACTATAGTCCAAATAATTTTTTTTATTCTAATTTCAAATCCCTTGTCAATAAATTGAATTGGTTTAAATTTCAGAAACCGTATCATTAAAAAAGTAGCGAGGCTTATAAAAACACAATTTATTAAATACAGGTAAAATGCTCCTGAGAAATAGCTTAAATTGCCCATGCTTAAACCATATCCGGCAGTGCAAAGCGGTGGCATCAATGCTGTAGCAATTGCAACACCCGGAATAACATTACTTATATTTTTTCTTGAGTTTGCAACAATACCTGCTAAACCACCAAAAAATGCAATTAATACATCCCAAATGGTAGGCGAGGTTCTTGCCAACAGCTCAGACTGTGCGGTGTGTAAAGGACTTATAAAAAAATAGATGGCAGAGGAAAGTAATCCAATAATTGTTGCTATCAATAAATTTTTTGCTGCATATTTTATTAGTTCAAAATCAAATACTCCAGCACCCAGACCTATACCCATTATTGGTCCCATTAGCGGTGATATTAACATAGCGCCAATAATAACTGCTGTAGAATTTACATTTAAACCGACTGAAGCAATAATTATAGCAAAGATTAAAGTCCATAGGTTCGTACCTCTAAATTCAACACCCTTCCTTATCGCAGAAACTACGTCATCTTCATTCCCACTATCGTCATCTAGGTTGAAACGATACTTGATAATATTTTTAACGGCCTGAACTAAAGTATTTTCATTCATTGCTATTGCTTTAAATGTACTGAGCTAATTCAATTAGCTTTTCCCTATTTATAATTGATATTTTTGCCCTGTCAGATTTAATATATTTCTGAACTTTCAACTTTTTTAATGCTCTTACAAGTGGTTCTATAGATGTCCCTACGTATGAGGCCAAATCACCTCTTGACATAGTAATTTCAATCGGCTTATTTAATATTGTCTCGGGCTTATATTTTTCATTCAAAATTAACAGGGCCAAAGCTAGCCGAGACATTAATGATTTTGTACCAAATGCGGAAATTCGATTTACCCATACCATATATTCATAACTAATGTTCTTTAAAAGTTCGTTTGAAAAATTAATTGATGTACTTAGAAGCTTATTAAACTCACTTTTAGGTATATAAAGTAATGTGCAGTTTTCTAAAGCCTGCGCGGTAACCGGATGCTTTTCTGAACAAAGAAGTGGTCGAAAACCAAAAGATTCATTTTTTGTATATATATATACAATCTGAACATTTCCATTAAAATCAGTTTGGTATATCTTTACTTTACCTTTTAATACCTGATAAAATCCTTTAGGATATGTACCATCTGTGAATAATATTTCTCCCTTTTCAAAGTTTACTTTCTCCGAAGTGTCTAAAAGTTGCTTTTTTTCGACCAAATTAAGCACATCTAATATTGGCTTGGATAAGAAGTAGTATTTTTTTATATCGAACTCCATTTATAATAAAAGTTTGGGCAAATTTACACGTATAAACGTTTATTTTAGTATATTTTTACCTTTTATGTCTTAATACTATGCACACAGCTATAATTATAGTTTTTATTTTAGGATACTTACTAATTGTGGCAGAACACTTTACAAAGATTAACAAGGCCGCTCCAGCCTTATTAACGGGTGTTCTGTGTTGGACAATTTATATTCTTAGCGAAAACGACATTCACCTTGTTTCGGAAAATTTAATGGAGCACTTATCCGAAATTTCAGGAATATTGTTTTTTCTGATGGGGGCTATGGCAATAGTTGAACTAATAGATGCACACGATGGATTCCAAATAATTACAGATTTAATTAAAACAAATAAAACAAGAAAATTACTTTGGATAATTTCTTTTATTGCATTTTTTCTTTCAGCAGTTCTTGACAATCTAACTGCAACTATTGTTGTAGTTTCACTATTAAAAAAACTTATTTCCAATACTCAAAGAAGGTTGTTTTTTGTTGGTATTGTTGTTATTGCTGCAAATGCAGGAGGAGCGTGGTCTCCAATAGGTGATGTAACAACAACCATGCTATGGATCGGAGGGCAAGTTACAAGCGCTAACATTATTGCGAAATTAATTTTGCCAAGTATTGTCTGCTTACTTGTTCCGTTAACCATCATCTCATTTAAAATCAAAGGGAATTTTATTAAACCAGACTTAGCTAAAGAAGACCTTAAGCTGGCGAGTAAATTTGATAGGAACGTAATATTTTTTTCAGGCGTTGGAGTCTTATTGTTTGTTCCAATATTCAAATCAGCAACACACTTGCCTCCCTTTATGGGAATGTTATTTGGATTAGGATTATTGTGGATTATCTCAGAACTTCTTCATAAGGATAAGGATGAAGCGGACAAAAATGTATACTCAGTAGTATATGCATTGCGAAAAATTGATGTTCCGAGTATATTGTTTTTTCTGGGAATTTTAGTTTCAGTTGGGGCATTGCAATCAACTGGACAATTAACAGACTTAGCTTCATTGATGTCTGAAAAAATTGGCAATATGAATATTATTGTGTTGAGTATTGGATTGCTTTCTGCTATAATTGACAATGTACCACTTGTTGCCGCATCAATGGGAATGTATGATCTATCAGTATATCCTACTAACCATTATTTTTGGGAATTTCTTGCTTATTGTGCCGGTACTGGTGGAAGTGCTTTAATCATTGGTTCTGCTGCTGGAGTTGCTGCTATGGGGATTGAAAAAATTGAGTTTTTTGGGTATCTCAAAAAAATATCATGGCTTGCTTTGCTTGGATATATAGTTGGAGCACTGACTTATATACTTCAATCTAATATTTAACACAAAGCATTTACCTATCTTTTGTAGAGTTGTACGAGAATAGTTCAGAAATATCTACGTCACACGACAAACTAATTAATACTTACAAAAACCTTGATTTTGCTTAATATTCCCTAAAATGTTCGTTTTTTTAGAATAATCAAATTCGAACCTCAAAATTTAATGAGATAATTAACCAAATTGCCAACAAAATTAACAAATCCAAAGGCAATAAAAAAGGGCGACAATCTTTTTATCAATTGTCGCCCTGTAGTGTGGGAGCTACAGGGTTCGAACCTGTGACCCCCTGCTTGTAAGGCAGGTGCTCTGAACCAGCTGAGCTAAGCTCCCAATATTTTACTAGAACGGGTTGCAAATATATATACTTTTTATTTTTAAAAAAATTATTTTCATTCTTTTTAAATTTTCTGTTAGCACAACCGGTCGTTTCCTTCTACTGAGGCTTGATTTGAGGCTTCTTTTCAATTGAAAATAAATTACAAAAGTTATCGAAATACAACTGTTGAAATCTGCTCAGAAAAAATATATAAAATAATTAGGAGGCAATATACCAAGTTCCGTAACTTAGAAAGTTATGACTTTAATTACAAAAGACACCGTACTACAAGCGCTAAAAAATGTAGATGATCCTGATTTAAAAAAGGATATTGTTACACTTGGAATGGTTAAGGATGTTGCTATTGACGGCTTATCAATTTCTTTCACAGTAGAACTTACAACTCCTGCATGCCCCATGAAAGATGTAATTCAGAGGGCTTGCGAAAATGCAATTTTATACTACGTTGACAAAAATGCCACTGTAAACATAACTATGACGGCTCGTGTTACCAGTACCAGAGCAGGTTCAAAACTTCCGAACATAAAAAATATTATTGCTGTCGCCTCCGGAAAAGGAGGTGTAGGAAAATCTACCGTAGCCTCTAATTTAGCAGTAGCGTTGGTAAAACAAGGTGCTAGCGTTGGGTTAGTAGATGCAGACATCTATGGTCCATCTCAACCTATCATGTTTGATGTTGAAAATGTGAAACCTAATATTACCACTATTGACGGCAAAAACTATATTGTTCCGGTAGAAAATTACGGGGTTAAACTTTTGTCTATTGGTTTTTTTGCTGACCCTTCTCAAGCTGTGGTATGGCGAGGACCGATGGCCTCCAAGGCGCTGACACAATTATTTTTTGATGCCAATTGGGGCGATTTAGATTATATGATAATTGATTTGCCTCCTGGCACAGGTGATATTCATTTGTCTCTGGTTCAATCGGTACCGCTTACGGGTGCTATAATCGTAACCACCCCACAACAAGTGGCATTAGCGGATGCAAAAAAAGGAATTGCCATGTTTGATATGCCCATGATAAAAGTACCGGTGCTTGGCGTGGTAGAAAATATGGCCTATTTTACGCCTGCAGAATTACCATCCAACAAATATTACATTTTTGGTCGTGATGGAGGGAAACAACTTGCAGAAAAACTAGAGGTACCCTTTTTAGGCGAAATCCCTATTGTACAAAGCATTTGCGAAGCAGGAGACGCAGGTCGGCCTGTTGTGCTGCAGAACAATACCCCTCAAGCAAAAGCCTTTGAAAACATTGCACAGCTGGTGGCACAACAAGTAGCAATTTCCAACGCTAATAAATCTGGTAAAAAAGAAGCAATTATAAGTTAATCTATATGCAAACCAACGCTCATCTTGTCGAAAAAATTGAAGAGGTATTAACTCAGATAAGACCCTATTTACAAGCCGATGGAGGCGATGTGTCTTTTGTGGAAATAACAAACGACAAACGAGTTATTTTAAAACTGCTAGGTGCTTGCCAAACGTGCAACATGAGTCACATGACCATGAAAGCCGGAATTGAAGATGCTATTAAAAAATCTATACCCGAAATAAAATCAGTGGAATCATTAACTACTCTAGCTTCCGTTTAAAGTAAAGTAATCCCCCATGAAACGTATTTTACCAATTATTATTTTTAATTTTTGCGCAGCAGGCTGTTTCCTCTTTGCTCAAAATCCATTTCAACAATATACCTTTTACCCGCTTGATTCCCTTGCAGGATTTGATTTTCAGCAATGTTGGAGCAATGCAGTTGAAAAAAATATTTTAACAAAAGATATTCCCGGATACTTTAAAAAAGAACAAAAAAAATTTCTTCAACAAAAATACCCATACCAATACCCTTCTAACTCTAACACTACTAAAAAACACACACTTCCTACCCCACAGGCGTCCTGCACCAATATGGGATTTGAGTCGGGCTCATTCAGTGGCTGGACAGGCTACTCAGGTAACAACAACGACTCACAACTCCCATTATCAAATCTAACACCAGGCTTGGTTCCCAGTCCCGGAGGAGCTGTTAATCAACCTGCCGGCACATGCGGCAATAGACATACACTAGTTGATGCTTCACTTGGAACAGATGGGTGTGGAGGATTTTCAGTAGTTTCACCATTAACAGGGAGTTATTCCGCTATGTTAAATGACAATTGTAGTGGAGATCAAGGATCTGTATTAGAACAAACATTTACCGTAAGCAATCTAAACACCATGCTTACCATTGCTTATGCTGTTGTGTTAGAGGACGGTGGTCATACACAAAACGAGCAGCCCTACTTTAGAGCAGAAGTGCTCGACCAAAACGGAAATCCAATTAATTGTTTGGTTTATACCATAATTGCCCAAAATGGATCTACACCAGGATTCTTTCAAAGTACAACTTGTGGGATTGATTATTACTATAAACCATGGACAACATCTTCTTTTAATGTTGCTGGATATGTTGGTCAGAATATTACAGTGCGCTTCACAGTCTCTAATTGTTCACAAATGGGGCATTATGGCTACGCCTATGTAGATGCAATGTGTGGGCCAATGGCGATGTTATCTTCCTCGCCTGCTGTATGTGGCACCAATCAAGTAACACTAACAGCCCCTCCGGGCGCTCAATCGTACCAATGGAGCACCGTAAATGGTCTTGGAAATATTGTTGGGACTACAACGAATCAAACAGTAATAATTAACCAAGGGGGACACTATCAAGTTACAGTAACACCAACAACAGGCGCAGCATGCGCTTATACATTAGATTCTATTATTCCAGGAATTCCTACTGCACCGGTAGCTAACTTTCAAGCAACTACCGTTTGCCAAGGGCAACCTACCCTATTTACAGACAATTCAACACCACTTGGTCTCTTAACTTCATGGGATTGGGATTTTAATAACAATGGTAGTTCTGACGATAACACTCAAAACCCTTCGCATACATTTCCAAATTCAGGCACTATTCCTGTAAAGCTCACTGTTTCGGCTTCAGGAGGATTGTGCGTAAAAGACACGGTTATTAGTGTTACAGTTAATTCCGGTCCAAATATTCAAGCAAACAACAATGGTCCATTCTGCGCAGGAACAACTGTGCAGTTAACTGCAAATGGCGGTGTTTCTTACCAATGGACTGGGCCCAATGGATTTACATCAACTAATCAAAATGATTCTATAGTAAACCCAACGCTTGCTAGTTCCGGCAACTACACGGTTGTAGGTACAAATGCAAGCGGTTGCAGCACTAGCGATGTAACTAGTGTTTCAATTTCCTCTAGCAATTTTGCTACCGCCTCTAACGATCCGGGCACGTATTGTGAAGGAGAAACAGTTACACTAAATTCTTCCGGAGGCGTGAGTTATTCATGGACAGGCCCATCCGGATATACCTCTGCTCAACAAAATGCAACTATAACGGGTGTGCTTCAAACACAAGCCGGTACCTTTTCTGTAGTCGTTACCGATGCAAATGGATGTCAAGGTGTGGCAACAACAAATATTAGTGTAATGCCGGCCCCTACTGCCCAGTTTACCGCTTCTGATGTATGTATTGGCACTCCAGTTCAATTTACAAATACCAGCACCACTGGAACTTCCAGCGCATGGACTTTTGGAGATGGCAATGCATCTATACAAAACAATCCATCACACAATTACAATAGTGCCGGAAATCAAACAGTTTCACTAACTGTTACAGATCCTGCAGGATGTAGCAATACGGCAACACAGCAAGTATTGGTTCACGACAACCCCACAGTAACTTTTACTTCCGACAAAATTTCAGGATGCCCCGAACTGTGTGTTAATTTTTTAAATACATCTAGCGTTAATTATGGCGACCAAGTGGCATCTCAAACTTGGTTGTTTGAAAATGGAGAAACAAGTACACTTCCTAATCCTGCTATTTGCTTTGACAGTACAGGTTTTTATAATGTATCTTTGTCTGTTGTGTCGGACGCAGGCTGCTCCTCCTCTTCAACAATCAACAACTACATTCAAGTATATCCCGTTCCGGTAGCCGATTTTAATGCAAATCCAAACAACACATCTATTTTAACACCTCTTATTACATTTATTAATAAATCTGATAATATTTCCGGATTTACCTGGTATTTTGGAGATGGCAAAACTGAAAATACGGAAGAAAATCCAACACATGAATATTCAGAAACCGGCACCTATTATGCATCGTTGGTTGTAATAAATGAAAACGGCTGCAAAGACTCCACCAGCAGACGAATTCAAATAAACCCCGATTGGATTCTATATGCTCCCAATACATTTACCCCTAACGGAGATGGTATAAATGACGAATTTAGATTTTCTAATTATGGCGTTAAGGAGGCTGAGTATTTTATTTACGACCGATGGGGAATTTTGATTTTTAAGAGCAATGATATCAATACCGCTTGGAATGGGAAAGTACAAGGCAAGTCAGACTTAGCGCAAGTTGATGTATATATTTGCAAACTACGATTTACCGATGTTTTTGGCCGTGCACACTCTCAGGTGCTGGATATAAATCTTATTCGGTAATATTTTTTATCCTAAACACGCAATATCCGAAATAGATGTTTTTACAAAATACTGGCAAACAGCCTATTGTGATATAAAACTCCCCTTTTATTTGAAACAAAACACCCATTTTGTGATTGACAGCAATCTGTTGTAATAATACATTTGCAAAAAAACACATTAACAGGGGTTACTTTACTAAATTTCAGGTGTAGTAGAGGTTAAAACAACCTTAATTTAACTTGATTGGTATGCTAATTTATAATAAATTTGGACGTTAATCTTATTGGCTTCATGTATGTAAAACTTAAATCTATCGCTTTTTTCCTTTGTGTTTCATTAACACTTAGTGCAAACCTATTTAACATAGCCAATATAGATAGTGTACCTGGTTTTAACTTAGATTCCTGCATAGCAGAAATGAAAGCGCAAAACATTTCTGCTGTTGACTATAATGGCTACATAAATAGACAAAAAGCACTTTTTTTGACAAAAAATGCCTCCCCGTACTTTAAAACAAATAACTCTAATTCGCATCTGCTTCCACAAGCAATGCCACCATGTACAAACATTGACTTTGAAACAGGTAATTTTACCGGTTGGACTGCTTATGAGGGATACAATAGTAATTCACTTAGCCCATTGACATCGGTAGTAACTGGCCTTAAACCAGCTCCCAATGGAGCATTTAATCAGCCACCCAGTACCGGCTGTTCTGGTTGGGGTAATAGTGGGAATAGACATACCATAGTTACCTCTGCATTGGGAAATGATGCTTATGGTGGATTTCCCGTTACATCTCCATTAGCAGGAAATCATTCAGTACTTCTTAACAATGATTGCACAGGTGGGTATGGCTCATTTATAGAACAGCAATTTTCTGTTTCTACAACAAACTCCATGCTTACAATTGCGTATGCAATTGTATTGGAAGATGGAGGTCATGATTCAACATCTCAACCTTATTTCAGAGCAGAGGTATTAGACCAAAATGGCAATCCTATCCAATGTTTAGCATACGATGTAGTTATAAATAGTGGGGGCGGGAATACTGGCTTCATTAAAAGCACAAGTGCTACCTGTGGAACATGGTGTGATACATATTACAAACCTTGGACAGTTAGCGCTTTTAACCTTTCTGCTTACATAGGACAAAATGTGACCGTTCGATTTACGGTGGCTGACTGCGCATTTAGCGGACATTATGGATATGCTTATGTAGATGCTAGATGCGGTCCAATGAGTCTTTTGACATCTTCCCCCGCAGTATGCGGGAACAAAACAGTTACAATTACAGGTCCAGCTGGAATGCAGTCGTATCAATGGGCTGTACTTAATGGACAAGGAAACATAATAGGCTCTACGACTAACCAAACCTTATTAATCAACCAAGGTGGGCACTATCAAGTTACAGTTACTCCTGTAACCGGATCTGGCTGTGCATATACAATAGATAGCATTATACCGGGAATACCAATAAGCCCAACGGCACAATTTGTTACAGATACAGTATGCTTTGGGAAAACCACTTCTTTTACTGATTTATCGTTACCAACAGCAAGTGTTACCGCATGGCTATGGGATTTTGACAACAATGGAACAAACGATGCCTCTATTCAAAATCCAACTTATCAATACAGCGTTACCGGAGTGCAGCCCGTTAAACTTACAATTACAGCCGGACCGTGTGTAATTGACACTACAATTGACGTTCTGGTCGATACCATACCCAAGCCCGTCATAAGCAATGGTGGTACCTATTGTGAGGGAAAAACAGTTGCACTAAGTACTAGTGGTTCGCCAGTTTATAGCTGGAAAGGTCCTGGCACATTTACCTCCTCCGATTCCGTATTAATTTTTTCGCCTGGAATGGCAGCTAATTCGGGAGTATATAGCCTTACTGTTACCGACCCTACCGGCTGTAAAGCAATTGCGAGCCAAACACTTCAATTTAACGTAAATAACTTTGCTACAGCATCAAGCAGCCCTGCAGTTTTGTGTGCTGGGGCAACAATTAGCTTATCTTCATCAGGAGGCGTTACTTATAGCTGGACAGGCCCTGGAGGCTATACAAGTACGCAACAAAATCCAATATTTGTTAACGCAGCCTTTTCTAATTCTGGTACATATACTGTAGTAGCTACAGATGCTAATGGTTGTATAAGTAAGGCATCTACGTATGCTCAAATTAATCCTGTGCCAGTTGCTTCGTTTACCCCAGGCATAACGTGCTCCGGAGACCCAATGCCTCATACTAATTTATCCACTGGTCAAGGAAATACCTACCAATGGAGATTTAGTGATGGCGCCTCCTCAACACAAGTTAGCCCATTACACAACTATACTACACCTGGAGCTGTTTCTACAACACTAATTGCCACCAATATTTTTGGATGTAAAGACACTGCAATACAAAATACATTTGTTCACCCTTTACCTACAATTCTTTATACATCCGATATAGATTCGGGGTGTACGGATTTGTGTGTTAATTTTATCAATCAATCGTCTATTGCTTTAAACGAAACAATTGCTAGTTATTATTGGCAATTTGGAGATTCATTAAAATCAACATCAACACAAGCAAATCCTAATTTCTGTTATACCCAAAGTGGTTTTTATACAGTTTCGTTAACCGCAGTATCTGCGTATGGTTGTAGAGATAGCAGTTTTATACCGAACATGATTTTTGCGTATCCCGGTATTATTGCCGATTACGTGCTTGCTCCACAAACTGCTACAATATTAAGTCCGTTAATTACATTCTATAACTATACACTTGATACAACTGCCTACCACTGGTATTTTGGAGATGGTACGGAAAGCACCTCTATTTTAGAGCCAAGACACGAGTACCAAAATATTGGAACCTACGACACCAAATTGGTGGTAACAAACCAATATGGCTGTATGGACTCTTTATCGCAAAGAGTTTATATAGAAGGCGATTGGTCGTTTTATGTTCCTAATACATTTACTCCTAATAACGATACTAAGAATGATAAATTTGAAATTGAATCGTATGGCTTAAAAGACCTTAGCTATAAGATTTACAATAGGTGGGGCGAAATTATTTTTGAAGGACAAAACATAACCGCAACTTGGGATGGAACTACTGCCGGAAAAGAAGCGAAAATTGGAGTTTATATTTGCAGAATAAATTACACAGACGCGTTTGGGAAACCTCATGAAGTAACTACACACATTACGTTGTTGAGATAAGAAAACATAGAAAACTAAAACAAGAATGACTCTTGAAAATTGATTTCAAGAGTCATTCTTGTTTTTATATCGAATACATTTTTCCGGGCAATGATCTTACTACTCCCGCAAACTCTAAATTTAAAAGTAGTGTAGAAAGTTTATATACAGGTATACTTGAATAGTAGGCTAAGTCGTCTATTCCGGTGTTGCCTTTTTCTTGTAATATTTTTACAAGCACCTCTTCTTCAGGAGATAAATTAGCAAATAGAGGTATTTGTTTTGTGGGTGGTTTTTTTTCTTTTTTTTGCCAACCTAATTGGTAAATTAAATCTTCTGCACTTTCTATTAATCCTGCTCTATTGGTTTTTATCAAATGGTTACATCCTTGCGAATATACATCGGTAGCTTTTCCGGGAAACGCAAACACATCTCGGCTATAGGATACTGCAATATTCGCTGTAATAAGCGACCCTCCCTCCTTTTTAGATTCTACCACAACTACCGCATCGCAAATTCCGGCAACTATTCTATTTCGTTTCGGAAAATTCTCTTTGTTGGCAATCGTCTCACTTTTAAAATCTGTTAGCAAACCACCTCCATTTTCAATCATTTTTTTTGCAACGGATTTATGAACAGCAGGATACATTTTATCCAAACCATGTGCTAAAACGGCTATTGTAGGCAACTCATTATCCAATGCAGCCTGATGAGCATGAACATCAATTCCGTAGGCCAATCCACTTATAATTACAGGATTCAATTCTTTTAAATCAGCAACTAATTTTTCGCATTGTTGTTTACCGTAATTGGTAGCATTCCGAGTACCAATTATACTTATTATTTTATCACTATTTAGCACATTTTCGCCCTTATAATATAACATTACAGGACCATCGTTACATTGCTTTAATCGATTTGGATAATCCTTATCTAGGTAAAACAGAGGTGTGATTCCGTATTTCATAATGAACTCCAACTCTTGCTCCGCTCTTATTAACACATCGTTCTCTACAATGGATTTTGCAGCAGATTGTCCAATCCCAGGTATTTTTAAAAGCGCATCCTTTTTCTCTTTAAATACAGCTTCACTACTACCACAATAGGCTACTAAATTCTTAGCCAATACATCGCCAATCTTGGGAATTAGTGTTAGTGCTATGTTGTACAGAGTATTCATTCAACAAAAACCGAAATTAAGAATTAAGTCTGCAATAAAAATAGAATAAAAAAATTATGGCTTTTAAAATTATTAAAAATCTAATGTTTATAAACTACAACCCACTTATAGCTAAATTGACCGATAATTAGTATTTTCAAGGAAGTTTATCCTTTTAATTTTTATACAGGCATGAGAAAATATATACTTAATATTTTATTAAATTTTTTTATAGTAGTTATTGGGCATTCGGCTGTAGTTGCAACTTTTACTTCTAATGTTTCTTCTGGGTGCGCCTCTCTTACTGTTAATTTCCAAGATTTATCAACCGGAAACCCAACTTCATGGACATGGAGCTTTGGAAATGGAAACACATCGACTTTGCAAAATGCCAGTGCAATTTACAATACTCCAGGAGTTTATTCTGTAACACTTACTGTGTCTGACGGAACTACTACAGATACTGAGATAAAAACAATAACAGTGCATAGCAACCCGGTTGCTAATTTTTCAACAGTACCACAAGTACCGTGCTCTGGTAAATCTGTTTTATTTACAGATAATTCTACTTTAGGAAGTGCCGCAATTACAACATGGTTGTGGGATTACGGTGATGGCAATAGTCAAACAATAGCAACAAATACCTCAACACATACCTACACATCCGGAACTTATCCTGTAACCCTTATTGTTACGGATGCAAATGGATGCACTGGCTCAGTTATTAAAACCACAACCGTGGTACCTGCGCCAACAGCTAATTTCACAGGCAGTCCTGCATCAAGCTGTACCGCACCTTTAACCACAAATTTCAGCAGCACATCAACAATAAATGGAACCGCAACCTACGCATGGACGTTTGGAGACGGAGGCACATCTACTGCTCAAAATCCTGCACATACCTATGTTGCAAACGGGAGCTACACCGTTAAACTAGTCGTGAATCAAGGTGGCTGTATAGATTCTGTAGTCAAAACTAATTTTGTAGTTGTAAATAAAATTGCTGCTAATTTTTCTGTCCCTTCTCAAACTGTTTGTGTTGGTCAAAGCGTAAACTTTACAGATGCGTCACTTCCACTTGCTTCTACCGCAGGGTGGCAGTTTGGCGATGGCAGCACATCTACATCTTTAAACCCTTCATATGCATACAATGCAGCGGGAGTTTATTCTGTAACTTTTGTAGCTACAGATGCAAGCGGTTGCTCCGACACCATTGTTAAACCAAACTTCATTACCGTAAATGCAAACCCTGTAGCTTCTTTTACGGCAACCTCTACACAAGGCTGCTCTAAACCACATTCGGTAAATTTTACGGATGCATCTACCGGTGCAGTAGCTTGGCAGTGGGATTTTGGTGATGGCGGAGGAACATCAACACAACAAAACCCTGTTTATTCCTATACTGCAGAGGGCTCATTCAATGTTTCATTAATTGTTACAAATGCAAATGGATGTACCGCAAGTTCCTCAATTAGTAGTTTGGTAAACATTTCAGTTCCTGTAATTAATTTTTCAGCTACACCCCTATTAGGATGTATTCCATTGCCTGTAACTTTTACGAGTTCTAGTACAAGCACTGCTGTGCCTATCACATCGTATGCTTGGACATTTGGAGATGGGAATACACAAACCACTGCTGCTACAACAGCTACTAATACGTATAATACTCAAGGATTTTTTACGGTAAAGCTAGTTGTAACTACAGCTACTGGCTGTAAAGACAGTCTTGTTCAAAATTCCTATGTAAAAGCAGGGACAAAGCCTGTGGCAGATTTTTCTGTTACACCTACAACTGTATGTTTTGGCTTTCCGGTGCAGTTTGCAGACCTTACTAATATTGCCGATGAATGGCAATGGTCTTTTGGAGATGGAGGAAGTTCTACTATCAAAAATCCTTTATACGTATATGGTGATACCGGAACCTTTGATGTACGCTTAGTTGCGTTAAATAATGGTTGTGCAGACACCATAGATTATTTGAATTTAATGACCGTTAATCCTCCTAAACCTAACTTTACTTATACATTGAGTTGTACAAATTACTACAATGTAAATTTCACAAACACATCTGCTGCTGCAACATCTGTGCAATGGGATTTTGGTGATGGAACATTTGATTTAACAAATAACAACACTCCCACACACACGTATGCTGCTCGCGGTTTATATACTGTTTCCATTACCGCTACTAATACCGTAACCGGTTGTACTTTTTCTAGAACACAGTCATTTACCATTGCAGAGCCTATAGCCGATTTTACGTATGGACCAAACCCGGCAAAGGGTTGTGTTCCTTTAAATGTAACGTTTAACTCTGCGGCATCTCAAGATGCAAGTACATATTTATGGGATTTTGGAAGTACAGCAGTAGCATCTTCTAACCAAGCTTCTCCTACTGCATCCTATACAGCAAAAGGATTGTTCTCGCCTACATTAACAATTACCGATGTAAATGGATGTACAAGCGTAAAAGCACTTTCTAATATTATTAATGCATATGGAATTACGCAAGCTAATTATGTTGCATCTCCTACTTCAGGATGCGCTCCACTGGGAGTTACATTTAAAGATTTGTCTCTTGCAGATTCATTAATCATCAATAGAATTTGGAATTTTGGTGATGGAAATATTGACACTACTTCTATCGATAGTATTTTTCATGTGTATCCTACACGTGGGGCATACACGGTTACATTAACAGTACAAGATGCCAATGGATGTTTTCTTCCGGAAATTAAACTCAGTTACATAAACGCGACAAAACCATACCCCGCTTTAGTTGTAGATACGTTCCGTTGCAAAAACGATGTAATTACTTTTGACGCGAGCACTAGCTCTGTAGCAACACCTGCAACGTATGCATGGAATTTTGGCGATGGCTCGGTATTCTCTAGTACACTAGCTACTACCACACACAGCTATACTGTTGACAATGTATATACAGCAACATTAACGATTACTGATGTAAATGGTTGTGACAGTAGCATCACACACACTATCCGAATTTTAAAGCCTACAGCAGGATATAGAGACTCTATCTTGTCCTATGGTTGCGGAACCATGCAAGTACAATTTACCGATACCTCTAAAGGTTTTGTAAATGGATGGCAATGGAATTTTGGAAATGGCGCAACCTCCACTTTAAAAAATCCATCTTATACTTATACAAGTCCAGGCTCTTATAGTATAACGCTTATAGTAACGAATGTTGGTGGATGTACCGACACCATTGTAAAAAACAACATAGTAGTTCCTGGACCAGTTGGTTCATTTTCGTTTACTCCATCTATAGGTTGCGTTCCATTTACAGTTACATTTAATGCAACTAGTAATAATGCTGACTACTATACATGGGACTTTGGAGATGGAACTTTATTATCTCAAACAAATCAATCTACGGTAGTACACACGTATTCAAATAATATTTCGGTTACACCAATTTTACTTATCGGAGATCCGCTTCCAAATGGCAATCCGTGTGAGTTGCCTGCAAATAATTTAACAGGTAGTGTTATAGCTGCTACATTATTTGATGTGCAGGTTACGCCACCGAGCCCGGTAAGTATTACAGAAGATCAAATGGTACAATTAAATACAGTTATAACAGGTACTGTGGTTGGTAATCTTTCTTATGCATGGACATCTACAGGAAATATAAGTTGCACCAATTGCTCCGACCCTATTATAACATCTAATGGGCAAGGCGCTATGTATATTGTTACTGTTACTGATTTAGGCTCGGGAGGATGCTATGCATCAGACACCGCAACAGTTGTGTTTGTTCCTTGCGAATCGTTAGAAGTAGAAGTTCCAAATGTATTTTCTCCTAATTATGATGGCGTGAACGATATATTTAACGTTGCAAATATTTGTAAGAGTTACGACTATTTATTCACGGTATACGACAGATGGGGTGTAGAAATGTTCTCGACCAATTTACGTAAAAATGGCTGGGATGGCAGAACTACAGCAGGAGAGCCTGTTCCAGATGGGACATACTATTACACCATAAAAGCGGCAGACAAAAACTTGAAAGGATTTATTCAAGTAATAAGATAATAGAGAAAACTGTTTGGTTCTCTTCCATTTAAAAAAAAGGAATTCTGCTGCTACATAGTAATCCTAAACGGAGTGTACACTGTATAAAAAAATCTGACAAATTTAAAATTGTAGCTATCCGCAGTAATTACTCAAAATGTCTTTATTTGCAACGAATTCCGCAGTTCGATAACTATTGATTAATATCCATTTATAAAAACCACACACAGTTTCTAATAATCAATTATGAAAAAAAATTTTACTTGGATCGCTGTTTTACTCTGCTGTAGTAATTACAATTCGAATTGCTTTCGTTCAAGAAAAATACCTTTATGGACATTCAAGTAGTACCAAAATATGGGAATTCTTACTTGCAATTGTTTTGCTTCCTGCATTAATTGGCTTCATTTATTTTTTACGAACTTCAAAAAAAGATAAATCTATTGGGATTGGTGCATTATTCTTATTAACTGGATTTCTAGGGCTTTTAGGGTCAACTTTTATTGTAAAAACAAAGGCTTCCGGAGAGCTGGATAAAAACGGATTAAAAACAAAAGGTGTAGTTGATTACGTTTATACGTCAAGGTCGGGTTCCAAATCAGTTAAAATTCGTTATGAATTCTTAGTAAAATTTAATGTTGGAAACCAAATTTATTATTCGTTGCCAGGTATTACTGATGATGAAATTTATTTTGAGGGAGATACAATAGACGTTACGTATCTAGAAAGAAATCCATTTTTAAATCGTATATCTTATAAAAAGGAATAAATGGAATGCTACTTCTTTAAATTTCAATAAGTGTATTGGCAAACTACATGTGCCCATTCTATTTGATATGAGATTGCCTTATAAATAGCTACTCATTTCGTTTCTGTTTTGCTTTGGTAATACTGTAATGGTCGTAAACGGTACGTATAAATGTTAAAATCAACCCTAGTCCAATTACAATATAGATCATATTAAAAATTTTCCCAATATCCGTTTTGGGGGTTAAATCTCCATATCCTATAGTGGTAAGGGTAATTACACAGAAGTAAACTGAATCTAGAATAGACCATCCTTCTAAATAGTGAAAAGTACCTGCACCTATTGCCAATACAAGAACTGTAGTAGTTAGTAGCTCTCTATAATCTTTATCCTTTAAGAAATCGAAAATTACTCGCCAAATTAACATAATTACAACAGGTTAAAATAGGTAAGAAGTAAGCAATTCAAACGCATGTGAAAATGATAAATCGATAAAAATTATTCTACCGGATAGTAAATTTTTGTAAGCCACTTCGTACTATCCTTTTCCATTACAGGATCTGTAATGTAAACTTCTCTTGGCGATCCATTTACTTTTTTGGAATTATGGTTTATCCAATCGTTTATTTTAGCGTGTGCTTCGGATAATTTCGAATATGGTCCATAATAATCGTACATAACAGCTTTTATAGGCTGCAATTGCGTTGCTTTAATTCGACCCTCTGCCTTTGCAGGAAAATCAGCAACCGGAATACATGTTTCCAAATCAATTTCATTTTCGGATTGACCATGATACAAAGCAAATACAGGTCCTGCAAGCTGCAACTTGTTAGTTTGAGTAAATGTCATTAGTTCTCCGAAAAATTCGCCCATTTTACTTGATATCTCGGCATCTTTTACCTCTTCGCGAATACTAACTACTTTGGTGCCGGGTATATTTTCTTCTGTCATTTCTATACTTGGCGTCATTGGCATACTTTCCGAAATGCTTTTTAATGATTTTAATCCGGTCTCGAAATCTGAGCCAATCATCTTATCCATAAATACACCAACTATTTTTGCAACAGGATTCATTCCCATTTCAAAATCAATCCACCAAGTAACTTTTACACCTTCGGCTTCTTTTGCAAAAGCGTATCCACCAAGCGCAGTGCCTTGATCGGCAAAAATGAGTTCTGTATTTATAGTGTCGGATGGGATGCTGTGTATAATTGTAAGTTTACCTTGTCCAACATTCCTGTTTTTACTATCCCATGAATAAGAAGCTCCAGTTCCAGCAACCGGACCTGAATATGTTTTAATCATTGCAGTATCAATCTTATGCCATGGAGACCATAAATCCCATTGTTTTAAATTATTTACTAACTCAAATGGAGTCTCTTTATTGGTGTTGATAATAATAGACCTTTCAACGTGCGCATTTTTAGGCAAAAACAAAGAAATGATTGTTACCAGAAGAACAAGTCCTAAAACTATTAATCCAATTCGCTTAACTATTTTCATCTGAATGGTTTGTTTTAATTTTGTACCAAATCTAAAAAATATATTGCAGATAGAATTATTAATTAACATTAGAAATTGTCATTCGAAAACTATAGATGATTTTATAAAATTAATTTATTACGTTAAACACTTGTTTAAACGAGTATGTAATTGAAATAACTATATCTTTGATAGCAAAAAAAAGCCATCTACAAAAGCGCACAAATACTAATGAATAAAATGGCTATACCATACAACAATAAAAAATAAAAACATTTACAGATGAAACTGTTATATTCCTACTTAAAAAATTATTGGCAATTAGTACTTCTAGCCTTGCTTCTTGCTGCTATTAATCAAATATTTTCGTTGCTCGACCCATTGGTTTTTAAACATATTGTGGATGATTATGCCTTTGGAGCGCATGATTATACTAAAGCAGAATATATAAAAGGTGTAGGCGGATTGATTCTACTATCTATGGGCGTTGCAATGGTTTCGCGTATTGCAAAAAATTTTCAAGACTATTATGTAAATGTGATTGTGCAACGCTTAGGCGCACAAATTTATTCCGATGGACTAAAGCATTCTTTAGAGCTTCCCTACTCTGTATTTGAGGATCAGCGCAGCGGAGAAACCTTAGGTAAACTACAAAAAGTACGGACCGATGTAGAGAAATTGATTTCTGCTTTTGTAAATATTTTATTTACATCGTTGGTAGGAGTTGTGTTTGTAATGATTTATGCTATAAAAATTGATTGGATTATTGCTGTAGTTTATTTTGGCTCTGTGCCGATATTAGGCTTTATAACATCTGTATTAAGTAAGCGAATAAAAACTATTCAGAAAAAAATTGTTGTCGAAACAACTGCATTGGCGGGCTCTACCACAGAGTCGTTGCGCAATATTGAATTGGTAAAAAGTTTAGGTCTTGCTCAACAAGAGATTGGAAGATTGAACGGAATAACCATTAAAATTTTAGGATTAGAATTAAAAAAGGTTCGCTACATACGTAGTATAAGCTTTATACAAGGCACGTTTGTAAACTTGTTGAGAAGCAGTATTCTGTTTTTGTTGTTGTATTTAATTTTTGCCGAGAATATGACCTTGGGAGAATTATTCTCTCTTCAAATTTATTCTTTCTTTATTTTTGGGCCTTTACAAGAATTGGGCAATATCATTAATATATACCGAGAAGCCGAAGTATCACTCACCAATTTTAGTGACATATTAAATACACCTAAAGAACCACAACCACAAAAACCTATTATACTTGACAAATTGGAGAGAGTAGAGTTTAAAAATGTAGTTTTTAAACATCAATCTTCTGTATCAAATGCTCTTGAGAATATCAGTTTTCAAGTTAAAAAAGGAGAAACAATTGCTTTTGTTGGTCCATCCGGCTCGGGAAAAACTACGCTTATAAAGCTGTTGGTGGGATTGTACAGACCTTTAAATGGTGAGGTTTCGTACAACAATCATTCAATTAATGAGGTTGACTTAAATTATTTTAGAGAGCAAATTGGTTTGGTAACTCAGGATACACAATTGTTTTCGGGCACTATAAAAGAGAATTTACTGTTTGTAGCACCAAATGCAACTGATGCGGAATGTATGGATGTGTTGCAAAAAGCGGCTTGTGCTAATTTGTTGGCGCGTGCAGACAAGGGTATTGATACCGTAATTGGCGAAGGTGGCGTAAAAGTATCAGGCGGAGAAAAGCAGCGTTTGTCTATTGCACGTGCATTATTACGAAAGCCATCTATTTTGGTTTTTGATGAGGCCACCTCTGCATTAGATTCCATAACAGAAGAAGAAATAACCAAAACGGTACGAGACATTTCTCAAAACAAACATCATATAACCATAATGGTTGCACACCGCTTATCTACAATCATGCATGCGGATAAAATATTTGTATTAGAAAAAGGAAATATTGTGGAAGTTGGTAAGCACGAAGATTTACTGGCAGAAAAAGGCTTGTACTACGCAATGTGGAGACAACAGATTGGGGAAAGAAAGTAACGGCTAAAATGCCATCGCAAAATAGGGTGACTCTTTAAACAAAACTTTTTTCTTTTTAAAAGTAGCAAGCTTATTGTCATACACTAAAAGGTAATTTCCACTATCAAGGTATGTAATATCAAGGCTGTTGGCAAAGCCTTGTGCAAGCACATCGCCATACATGTTGTAGAGAACAAAGAAGGTGTTGTTCGAAAATTCTACAACTCTGTTCGACTGCACTATTTTGTAATTTATTTCTTCCGTTTCACTCACAAACGTAACCGCTTCGGAGTAACGTGCAATTCTATCGTATCCTTTTTGTTTGACTCTAAATTTATTTATCCCAGCATGATAAACTATATTATAGGAATAGGAGTTGGCCTCAACTGTGCCCATTCCCATTACTTGCCCAATTTTTACCCATCTATCAAATTGATATTGTTCTATAATAAATGGTAATGACCCTGTTTCATTCAATGTGGTCCAGTTTATCATTCCATCTGCTGTAAGATGAATAGATTTTATTTTAAAGGTGGCAACAATTTGGTTTGCATTTTCGCTATCCTTCGCTTCTACATAGCATTTCTCAGCTTTTGTTACAAAGCAAACACTCACTAAAAAATAAAATAGGTATGTTGTTAGTTTAGCTTGCATCAGAAACAAAATTACTTTAAGCAGCTGCCCGATTTGTTAATATCTATGCGCGTTTATTAACATCGAATTGTTTGTATCTATACAATTAATTGACAATCAAAACCTTATTGCTGTAACAATATTAACAATATTTGACATTGCATGTTGATATATCATTGGCGATAAATTATTATTTCGAACTTAATAATCCGAATAAACAGAATTTTTCATATCAGGACTATTCACAACTTCATGTCTAAAAGCATTGATTTTGAAATTATTGCAAGAGACATTGCCCTAAATTTGAGTTACACTTTATTATAAATTAGTTTGAGTACATCTGTTTTTGCATTACCTTTGCGCCAACTTAACCAAATTTAACCCAAATGAAAAAATCACTACTGTCAGTTAGTGCATTGCTAGGCATTGTATTAACTACCAATCAAACATTTTCACAAGCCACCATTTCTTGGAAACAACAATTTGCAGGTTCACCGCTTAGTACATTCGATGAGGCCGGTGCTTTTACAACTACAATTCTTGATACAACCGGCAAGAATATGTATTACCTATCTGAGCTGTACCAAGGAGAAACTACAGATTTTGATCCTTCAACAAAGAAGGCTAATCTAACGGGGGCAATTAATGCAATTAAATTCCCTACACTTGATGATGCAGAGGATTTTGCCTATGGCCATCTAACAGGCATTCCTACGTTATCTGCTTACGACCTGAATACAGGTGCATACAAGTGGGCTAAAAAAATGGAGCTACTTACAAATGATAGCTATGTAGCAGTAAGCGACATTTTAACTCTTAATAACAAGAGTGGCTTATATGTTGTTTGTCGTTTTGCAGGTAAGTTGAAGTTTAATAGTGTTGTTTATACGTCTTCCCAATCCACTAATTTATATGCAGACATTCTTGTTCTTCGTTTAAGTGCTAACGGAACAACATTAAAATCGGCTATTATAAAAGCATCTGCAAACAGCAAGCCATACCTTAATATTCAAGATGCAACCACCGATATGAATGGTTCTTTGTTACTAGCAGTAGAAAATCACGGTGTTAATGGGAAAATAGATGCAAATCCATCAACCGCTATTAAAGACGTAGCTTTAAATACAAGCGACATTGCCATAATAAAATTGGACTCTGATTTAAAATATTTAAATCATGGTAAGATTGATGCGAACGGTAACAACGTTTACATTTCTAACATGATTATTGATGCCTCTAAGAACATAGTTATTTCGGCAAACGTATACGGAACTGAAGCCGGAGGTGCTAATGGAGTTGATTTTGATTTGGCATCAACACAAAAATTGTTTGGTCAAAATACATTAAGTTCAGAGACTGCTGATTTGGTAATTGTAAAATACAATCCATTGATGCAATATTCTTGGATGAAAAAAATTAACCAAGTAAACGGGCGTGCTACGATTATGTCGGATAAAATGGGTAACATACATACCGTTTCTACTTTATTAGGAGATTTAGAGACAATTCAATTTGGTGGTGGTGATACCTATAACGGACAAGACAATAAAACTACCATTGTGTTTGGAAAGTTTGATAAGAACGGAAATTTCTTGGCTTCCTTTTCTGATGTTAAGGTTGGATATAATGAGTTTGGAATAAGCACTTTTATGGATAAGAATTCCAATATTTATTATGCAACAACAATTACAGGGGCAAATAGCAATAGCAATATTTATACTTCCGATATTTATATGGCTAAACTTAAAACTACCGGAAACTATTCTTTGCTTTGGAAAAACAGAATTACTGCAGTAACAGGAAATGCAAGTGCTGCTGCCATTACTGCGTATAACAACGAGGTTGTAGTTACAGGGGTAGCTACTAAAGGAACCTATAAAATGTTAGTTTCAAGTCCAACTAACAAAATGGTTGTGAATACACTTGATTATGGTGTAAGCTTTTTTGTTAAATATAAATTAAGTGGTGTAGCTTTAGCACCTGAAGAACAAGCGGAAGAGAATAATTTCAATAATTCATTCAAAACTTCAATGGAAGAAAACTCTTTATCGCTGGCAGTATATCCTAATCCAGCTAAAGACGAACTTACTGTAAAAACTACACTAAGTGAAGAAGAAACTGCAGTGCTTACTATTTACAACTACAGTGGAGTGGTAGTTAAAACAGTTACACTAAATTCTGCAGAAACTAAATTGGCTATTTCTGAATTGGTTTCAGGAATATATTTTGTAGAACTAGTTTCTAATGAAGGAAAAGAAGTTCAAAAATTGATTAAAGAATAACTTCAAGTTACATAGTTTATAAAAAATGGGGCGGGGCAAGTATAATATACTTGCCCCGCCCCATTTTTATGCATAAATCTAGAATAGTTACCTTTGCGAGGTCATACTAAGAAAAAAATTATGAAAATCGGAATTGTTTGTTATCCAACATACGGAGGAAGTGGCGTTGTAGCCACTGAATTAGGCAAAGCATTAGCTGCCAAAGGACATCAGGTTCACTTTATTACCTATAGTCAGCCGGTAAAATTAGATGTGTTTACTCCAAATATATTTTATCACGAGGTAATTGTTTCTGATTATCCATTGTTTGAATATGCGCCTTACGAAGTTGTTTTGTCGAGTAAAATGGTAGATGTTGTAAAATACGAAAAACTAGATGTGCTGCACGTACACTATGCCATACCACATGCATCTGCGGCATATATGGCAAAACAAATTCTTGCTTCGCAAGGAATTCATATTCCATTTATTACCACATTACATGGTACAGATATCACGTTGTTGGGTAAAGACGCATCTTTCGAACCTGCTATCACTTTTGCAATGAATCAAAGCGATGCCATTACAGCAGTGTCGGAAAACTTGAAGGCAGACACGTATAAATATTTTAGCATAAAAAAAGATATTCATGTAATACCCAATTTTATAAGCTTTGAAAAGTATACCAACGAAAAAAATGAGTGCAGCAAAAAAATGTATGCTCCTTATGGCGAAAAAATTTTGATTCATGTTTCAAATTTTAGGAAAGTAAAACGAGTAGAAGATGTGTTACGTATTTTTCAAAAGGTAAGTGCCGAGATTCCTTCTAAACTCTTGTTGGTAGGAGATGGACCGGAACGATCCAATATTGAAAAATTGTGCCGTGAATTAAACACATGTGGCAATATTATATGGCTAGGAAAACTGCGTGACACCGAACAAGTATTGCGCATAGCCGATTTATTTTTACTTACTTCCGAAACAGAAAGTTTTGGGTTGGCAGCACTAGAAGCTATGGCTAGTAAAGTGCCTGTTGTATCTACCAACACAGGTGGAATTCCGGAAGTTAATATTCACAACTATTCCGGAACGCTCAGCAATGTAGGCGATGTGGATGATATGGCAAAGAATGCTATTTATATTTTATCGGACGAAAAGCGACTGGAGCAGTTTAAGGAAAATGCATTTACCCAAGCCCAAAAATTTGACATAGAAAAAATATTGCCTATCTACGAATCGCTCTATTTACAAGTAGTTGAAGTGCATAAAAAAAATAATTTACAAAACGCGTAAAGACTATTTTCGTCTAAATTCAGCATCCGTTAAGCTTTCTAAAAAGTGTAGTAAATCTTGTTTTTCTTGTGCAGTAAAATGAATGGGTTGTTTTACCAAAGAATCTACAAATAGTGGCTTGGCAATAAACTGATAAGGATTTGAATAATACTCAATAACCTCTGCCAATGTTTTAAACATACCATTGTGCATGTATGGCGCTGTTACAGCTACATTACGCAAGCCAGGCACTTTGAATTTGCCAATATCGTTACTGTCTTTGGTTACAGAAAATCTTCCTACATCCGTATAGGTTATGCCATCGTACAAGCCAATGTTTTTAAATTCATCCGCTGTAAAATCCGGGCTAAAATGACACTCAAAACATTTCGCTCTGTCGCTTACAAATAGCTTGTGCCCTCTTTTTGCCGATGCACTAATCGCAGAGGTGTCTCCTCGCTGGTATTTATCAAACGAAGTGCCGGGGCTTTCAAGTGTTCGTTCGTAAGCCGCAATTGCGGACGTTACAGTGGCTTTGGTTGCCGATGATTTATATATTTTCTTAAATAACTTTCTGTAGGTTGCATCGCTGTTAAGCCTTTTTACCACCTCTTCTAAAAGTACATTCATTTCATTTTTGTCTTCTATCGGAAAATGGACTTGGTCTTCTAATGTTGTGGCTCTGCCGTCATAAAAAAAACTACTGCGGGCAGACATATTCATTACAGAGGGCGTATTTCTCAATCCTAATTTATTATTTACACCTTTGCTAAATGCAACCGTATCTGCAAAAGCAAATTGTGGTATGTGGCACGATGCACAGCTGATGGAGCTATCTTTGGAGAGTGCTGTTTCGAAAAAAAGTTTCTTGCCTAATGCCTCTTCTGTATCTATAATAGGGGGCATTCTAAAAGAGTTGCCAACTACAAATATGCCGACAATTGCAAAAAGGATATAAAGTGTTTTTTTCATTATATACAATAAATCCGCTACTAAATTAGTTTATTACAAACACACTATCAACTAACATAGTATTGTTTATAACTACACGCACAAACAAATAACTTACCACAGAAGCTTTTTAAATTAGTACGTTATAAAATCTATACTATGTTTACTACTCTTTTGCAAATTACCAATCCGGCTGCAACCACCACTGTAGCAGATACGTTGACACAAACAGCTCAGGTCGTAGTGCCAACTGCACCTACAGAAGATTCGTTTCAATTAATTGAATTAATCATGAAAGGTGGTCCTATTATGATTCCGATTGGGTTGTTGTCTGTGCTAACCATTTATATTTTGATAGAACGTTTTATGACTATTCGTAAAGCTTCTAAAATAGATCCTTTGTTTATGCACAATATCAAAGATCTTATTCATAACGGGAATATGGATGCCGCAAAAGCTACATGCAAAGCCACTTACGGCCCTTTAGCGAGAATGGTAGAAAAGGGTATTTCTAGAATTGGTAAACCAATCAAGGAAATTGAAGCGGCTATGGAGAGTGTTGGTAAAGCAGAAGTGTATAAATTAGAGAAAAACACAAGCATCCTCAGCATCATTGGGAAAATAGCTCCAATACTAGGTTTCGTAGGTACCATTATGGGCGTAATTGTTATTTTTTACGATATTGGATTAACAGGAGACATTGCGATAAAAACAATTTCGAAAGGGTTGTACCAAAAAATGATAACAAGTGCATCTGGTCTAGTAGTTGGGCTTTTGTCTTACATTTCGTATTATATCATAAATACCATGTTAGACAAGGCAATACAAAACATGGAACTTGGAGCAGCTGAATTTATTGATTTATTGCAAGAACCTACAAAATAAGGCACCATGAATTTGAAACGAAAACACCGTGAAGCAGCGGAAGTAAGCACAGAGTCGTTGAACGACATTATGTTCTTTCTGCTTTTGTTTTTTCTTATTTTGTCAACATTAGCAAATCCAAATATCATAAAGCTTACGTTGCCTAATTCGTCTCACTCCGATCAGTTACCTAAGCAAAAAATTACGATTGAAGTAACTGCCGACAGAAATTATTATATAAATAATACGCCAATTCCATTCAGCGATATGGAGAATGCGCTAAAAATTCTAACAGAAAAAGTAAAAGATCCGGTTGTTATTCTTAGGCTAGATAACACACTTGCTGTTCAGGACTTGGCAGATGTATTGCAAATAGGTTATAAGCTAAACATTAAAATGGTATTGGCTACAAAACCACCCAACGGATAATTAGCATATTATGACAAATCCGGAAACAAAGAACAAAACTATTGCAGCCGCTGTAACCATTGGGTTGCACGCAGCGCTATTTTTGTATTTGTTCTTTAAAATTATTGTAACACCACTGCCGCCTTTTCCAATAGAAGAAGGTGGTATTGAGTTGGGTGTTATGGATTTTGGAAATTTAACGGAAGGCACCGGCAATACGGAGGATGTAAATATGGGAGAAGCTAAGACTACTGAAAATAGTACCCCTCAAAAAACAAATCAAGCCTCGCAGCCCGAAGGAGAAAATGTACTGACAAGCGATGCAGAGCCTATCGATGTTAGTGTTGTAAAAAACACGAAAGCTATTAAAGTTAAGAATAATGTAGAAGCTCCTGTGGTAAAACCTGTAGAAGAAGCTCCTAGCAGCGATTTGCTGAATGCGCTGAATAAAATGAAGAACAAGAAAAGCGGAAGCTCGGGAGGCGATGGGAATTCCGGTAAGCCCGGAAATGAAGGCGATCCAAATGGAAAGCCGGGTGGCGAAGGACTTGGAGATTCAGGACCCGGAAAAGGTGCATTCAAGTACGATTTAAAAGGAAGAAGAATTGTAAGAGCACCTGATATCATTGATGATTCGCAAGAAGAAGGGAAAGTAGTGGTAGAAATCATGGTGGATGAAACAGGAAAGGTTGTTAAGGCAACTCCCGGTGGACGAGGCTCTACAACCACAAGCGCATTGCTTTATGCAAAAGCCAGACAAGCTGCACTAGGTACCAAATTTAATTCTAGTACAGATGGTATGAAAGAGCAGTCCGGCTCTATTACATTTGTGTTTATTCTGAATTGATTTCTTTCGCTCTATTTAGTATTGCGCAACTTACATCAATTTACTCCAACGATTAATTAACTCTTCGTATTCTGCATAACAGTTAGAGCTGAATGTTTCTAGGCTTTGTAGCGTGTAGTCTTTGCTCAACAATTCGTTTTCTTGTGTAATAAATTTATGTTGAAGTGCTGTGCGTTCCTCGTTTATAAGAGCCTTTCTCTTTTTGTAATCTTTACAAATCCATTGATGAATTTTTTCTGCTCTCCACCACAATGAGTTGTCAGCTGTAGCAGAAGGAGATGGAATTTTATGCATCGAATTTGTTCCAAAGAAAAATGGAATATAAATAGATAAGCATGGCATAGAAGTACCGGTTAGCCAAATGGTATATGCACCTTGCTTTCTAATCTTGGCGATCATACTTCCTGTTGTGGAGCTAGGATTTAAAAGGCTTGTGCGGTGCATGCAAATGGAACCGGTGTTCGCTTTTGATGGCTTAAATGTGCTTTCTTCTATGTTGTGTGTTTGTAGAATCGAAATACAATCAGCAATGGTTAGTTGTCCGTTTTTTTTCATTCCTAGCTCCATTGTGCACGCTTGCCGTTTTGCAGCTCTGCCAACAGTAGTATAAAGCCAGTCGGAATAATTCTTTTGAAAATCGAATGCAGATTTTCCATCCCACCATTTATTTTGCTGCGCAAAGGTTTTCGCTTCCGAACTCAATTGGTCAGCATTAGTGGAAATACTTAATTTATTAGAAATGCTGCGAATATCTTTTACCCTTTCTAGCGCCCATTCATTGCCTGCTGTTTCAAGCACCCAAGCATCTTTGGTGTCTGCAATAATAAAACTATTGTGGTAATAAAAATTTTTATTCTTGTACCCTCCGTTTGCATTTTGACCGTGTGTAGCTAGCAGTGAGGTAATGCAATCAATTGCCTCTTTTGCATTTTTGCAGCGCTCCAGCGCAAGCCGCAGTAAGTCCATTCCGGTTAATCCAACTTTTTTCTTGTCAAATTTTACTTTTGTAAAAACAGCTTCGTTGCCAATTGCTAGTCCATGCGCATTTACACCCATTTCTGCACCCCACATTTGAAAAGGTTTAGATAAGATGCATTCGTAGGTTTCTGAAACTTGTGGTATAGAAATATAAGTGCACTGGAGAGTTTTTTCCGTATTCTTTTTTTGTGGAATATGTATAATCGCCTGCGCCTCGTCCGGCTCTCTGTCAGAGTTTTTCGAAAGAATTAAACTGCCATCGGTCGTAGCCTTTGGCAGAGCAACAAAAGTATCACACATAATTTATTTATTTAAAAACATACATTCCAAATTCCGGCCTTTGCAGAGCTTTTTACATCCTGCAATTTTCCTTCTCTTACAATAAAAGGATTTCCATCCGCGCCTAAATCCCACAATTCTCCTTTAAGAAATACATTTACACCAAGCGGAGTTTTTGTACTGCTTATCCTTCCCGGCATAGCATACTTTATCCAGGCTTGCTGTTCGGTAATTTTTCCAAGGTCTGATTTTTCAACATCGGCAGGATTTTCGGAGCCATTGTATCCATTCCAAACTGCATTCATTGTTTTATTGCCAACACAGAAAGAGCCCACCAAAACTATTTCGGGCATTAGTTTGTTTAGCTGCTCATAGCTTTCGGGATACCATGAATCGGCACATATAAGTACGCTGGTTTTTCCTATAGGTAAGTTGTATATCGGAAGTTGATTGATAGGATGTGCTTGCAAAAACGATAATTCGCTATCAATTAAAAAAGATTTTTTTACAATTTGTGGATCGATAGTTCCGTTTGCATTGAATACAAAGCTGCAATTGTAAAGTGGTTGTGTAATGTCTACATTTATTTCGTTTTCGTTTTTAATAGTTGGAGACGGAAGTACGATAGAGCCTGCACTAATGGCAACTTGGTATTTGCTAGCCAATGTTTTAAATACATTGCAATAGATTGCAGACATAGTAGTGGCTTTCATTTTAAAAATTGCAGCTGCAAATGCATCTTTTTCGCCTTTGCCATTAAAAAGAGAACGAATAAATTTTATTGGATTGCTCAAAACCATTATGGTCATTGCATTAGTAACGGTTGTTGCATGCAATGCACTTTTTTTCTCTCCATTTACAACAAGCCAGGTGCCTAGGTATTCCGGTAGCACTACAACTGTTTTTTCGTTAAAGTAACCAGCCTCTTGAGCAGCTTCAAAATAGGTATTTAGTTTTTCGTAAAAATGTTTTTCCGAAGCATAATCAGTTGTAAGCATGTAAGGTTGTATGCCTACAATGTGCCTGCTACATGAGGAATCTAGCGTAATTGACTCTTGCTGCTCAATGAATGATTTAGATTCTGTCCATTCTTCTGAACGTCCTATGGTTGCCCAAAATATCCATACTCCAATAACAAGTACTATTATAATTAAAATCTTTTTCATGTATTGTATCGTTTTACTTTTCAGTCTGCATTTTGAAACTTGTTGTTATGGGCTGCAACAAGGCTAAATAAATTTTTTCAATAATTTAAAAAACTTAAACGGCACGTATTTAAAAGGTAAGTCAATCCAAGTAGGTGTGCTCACAATTCCTTTTGCATTGCTAAAAGCTAAAAAACTTTCTTTGCCGTGGTATTTATTTAAGCCGCTGTTTCCTACTCCCCCAAAAGGTAAGTGGTGATTGGCAATATGCATCATGGTGTCGTTAATGCAAACACCTCCGGCAGTAGTTTTTGAAAGCACTTCGTTTGCTTTTTTTGTTGCTCCAAAATAATAAAGTGCCAACGGTTTTTCTTTAGAGTTAATATATGTTACTACTTCGCTTATGTTTTCAAATGCAAGTATTGGTAATACAGGGCCGAAAATCTCTTCCTGCATTATTGGGGACTCCGGCTTACAATTATCTAAGAGAGTAGGTTCGATAAACTTATCGTTTCTGTCTGTTCTTCCACCAAATAAAATGGTTCCTTGGGTTATTAATTTTTCAATGCGATCAAATGCCTCTACAGTAACAATGCGAGGATAGTGCTTGCTTTCTTGGATATTTTTTCCAAACATTTTGTGGATGTGCTCCACCATTTTCTTTACCAATTCTTCTTTTACTGATTGATGTACAAATACATAATCAGGCGCAATGCAAGATTGACCGGCATTAATTGTTTTGCCCCAAATAATTCGTTTAGCCGCCAAATCAATATTTGCCTCTTTATCTACAATACAGGGACTTTTTCCTCCAAGCTCTAATACAACTGGAGTAAGGTGTTGGGCTGCAGCCTTCATCACAACTTTTCCAACCGCACTGCTTCCTGTAAAAAATATAGTATCAAACTTTTGTTCGAGCAACATTTCATTTACTTCTCTTCCACCTTGCACAACAGCTACATAATTAGCCGGAAAAATTTCTTTTAACAAGTCTTCCATCACTTTTGCGGTATGCGGAGCATGAGGAGAAGGTTTTAAAATAGCACAACATCCGGCAGAGATAGCACCAACAAGAGGATTCATCAACAATTGAAAAGGGTAATTCCACGGAGCAATTACAAGCGCAACACCTAAAGGTTCGTATTGTATTTTACTACTAGAAGGAAATAAATAAAATGGAGTTGAAACTCCTTTGGGAGACGACCAGTAGCCTATATTCTTTATATGATTTGTAATTTCTTCTAAAACAATGCTTATTTCTGTTAAGTAAGCCTCTTCAAATGATTTGCGCAAGTCTTTCGAAAGTGCATCTGCAATTTTCGATTCGTATTTTATAATAGCATTTTTTAGTTTTTTTAATGCTTCAACTCTAAATGCACAATTCTTTGTTTGATGCGTAGCAAAAAATGCACGTTGCTGTTGTAAAACATATTCAATATCCTTTCGAGTTATATCTTCCATGCGAAAAGCGCTTAAAATTTAAGTAACAAAAATACAACTAATCTTGTTGCTCCTGCAAATGTTTTATAGTAGATCTATTTCATAATTTAAGGCGAATAAAGCGTTGAAAGTATTTAAAATATTGAACTTTAGGGCTGTCATCCTGAGCCTGTCGAAGGATTTGGGAAAGCTTACCCACACACTTCAGTGTGACCAATACCTTATAAGTTGATTAAAAAATGTTGTATTGAATTATGACGGAAGTCTATTATAGGACTGGGGAGACTTGAAAGGCAAACGAATTGTAAACGCAACTAATTGTATGGATAACTCGTAAAAAGAAGGAAAAGTAGTAGTAGAAGTTGGGCTGGAGGAAACCGGAAGAATGAGAACTAATAATACACCTAAACTTCTTTTAAGCTCCCCGAGCAGCAAAAAAAATAATGATACCCGTTGATTATTTATACTAGAAAGGGCTATATTTAAAAATAAATAACAGCTAGTGAGTAGCGGCAATCTACCAAATTTAGGAGAGCTTTGCGAAATAAAGTTTCGGGTATAACGAAGTTAGACGTCATTCTGGAACGTATAGAGCAAACAATGACCAATATTGCTAAATATTGACTTTTAATGCTAACTTCGAAACTTATTTTTTTGACAGAATTGAACAAAAGACAAGTTACAAAGCATATTCGAACATTAAGAACAATGCACACAAATATTAAGATGAAATGAAACAAAATGAGTTGCTAAAAGAAATAGTTATATATTTTGAAAAAAATATTTTTGAGAACCATGTAAATGCTTCTTTAAAAACTCATTCAAAATTGAAATCTTACAATATAAATCCAATTGTTGTAAAGTATTTATCCAAAGTTTTAGAAGGTAACTATAGTCCTGAAGGAGTTGCTAAAGCTCTTTATTATCCTAGAGTATTAGGCACATCAATAAACACATCATTTGGAACAAGAATTCAAAATATGTTTGTTGAATTGGAAATTGCTGAAGGTTCAAAAATTAAAGGTATGGACATTGAGTTTATTGATAAAATAGACAAAAGAAGAAAATGGTGTCAACTTAAATCAGGACCTAATACAATTAATTCTGAAGATGTTCAGCCACTCATAAAAAAGTTTACAACTACAATTAATTTAGCAAGAACCAATAAATCTCTTAAAGGAATTAGTAATAATGATTTTATTGTAGGTGTGCTTTATGGTGAAAGTGCTGAATTAAGTATGCATTACAAAGAAATTGACAAAACCCATCCTGTTATAATTGGAAAAGAATTTTGGCACCGAGTTACTGGTTTTCCAAATTTCTATAATGGTTTGGTAGCAGAACTTCATAAAAGCATTAACAGTCTTGATACAAAAGATTTTATAAATAAAGGTTGCGAAGAACTTGCTGAAGAAATCAGAAAATCTCCACTATTTACGTTTTAACTTTGAATAATATTCATTCAGAAATTTTACGATAGAAAGACCAACTTCTTTTCCTAAGTTAACGGGAACTGCATTGCCAATTTGTTTATATTGCTGTGCTAATGAACCTTCAAATCTCCAATCATCTGGAAATGTTTGAATTCTTGCATATTCACGAACAGTAAAAGGACGGGTTTCTTCGGGATGACATCTTTCTGTTTGTTTTTGTGCTGGGCTGCAAGTAAGTGTTAGACAGGGTTCGTCCCAACCAATTCTCCTTGCAATACCTGTTTTCCCACCACCTAAATAAAAACTTCCGCCCATAAATTCTTTTTGAATTTTCAGAGGCAAGTCTCTCCAATAACCCTTTTGAGGAACTAAATCTAAAACATCTTTTTTGTTTTTTGGGTATTTTGCACCTGGAGATTTTGGAACATTGCAATCAAATAATTCGCCTTTTTTCAATGCATCTTTCAAGGTGTAAATTTTTTTATATGGTTTTGGATATTCATATTGCAAATCAATATCTTTTCTAATTCCTACCAAAATTAATCTTTCTCTTTTCTGAGGTACTTTAAAATTAATAGCTTTTAAAACTTGAACAGGAACAACATTGTACCCAATTTCATCTAAAACAGAAATCATGCCTTGTAATGTTTTGCCGTTTTCGTGGCTTAACAAGCCACGAACATTTTCACCAATACAAATCGGAGGATTGACCTGCCTTACAACTCTTGCAAATTCATAAAAAAGTGTTCCTCTTGCATCTGCAAGACCTAATTTTTTTCCTGCGTAACTAAATGCTTGACAAGGAAAGCCACCAGTAACGACATCAATTTTGTTTTTGTATTCAGAAAAATCAAAAGACTTTATATCACCTTCTAATACCTTCCAATGCGGACGATTTTTTCGCAAAGTTTGACAAGCCCATTTATCAATTTCATTCAATGCGACACATTTCAATCCCGCTTTTTCCATACCGACAGCAAGACCACCAGCTCCAGCAAACAATTCTAAAACTGAATAATCATTATGGGGCTCGACATGATTAGAAACATCACTTTTCACGTCTTTACTAACAAAGTCTGCAAAAAGCATTTCGACCTCCTCCCTTTTATAAACTCTATAGTTACTCATTGGTTCACGAACAGCCGACAATTTCCCATCTCTATCCCAACGTCTGAGAGTTTCTTTACTTTTACCAATGAGTTCAGATGCTTCTGAAAGCGTTAAATATTTATCCATAACCAAATAGATTAACATTATACAATGGTTACAAATTTAAAACTTAGAATGACATTAACAACCCTGACCGAAAAAAAAGAAAGAACGCCTAACACCACCTAAGTAAGATGCGGAGTTCGTGCAAGTCGCAAATGTTTATTAAAGCGGTATAACTTTATTTCTAAGCATTTGCCAGTTCCTTGAGTCCTTTTAATTTATATTTGTTTAGCAGACTAGTTAGCGTAAGTAATAATAAACCCGCATCGTGCTTAGCTGCGGAACGTTAGTAGGATTATCAACAATTTCCCATAAACAGAAGATACTATTTGAGAAGCCCCCCCTAAAGAAATATCACTCCTTTACTTTATTTTATCTAACACACTCTTTAGCTGGTTAAATATTCGTTCAAATAAACGAAGATCATCCGTTACTATATCCGCAGCGCCTGCCATTTCTTGTTTAAACTCCAGCTCTTTGTGATACGTAGTCATCAATCCATTGGCAAGCTCAATATCTAATAAATACTGCCCATTACGAGGCACTTTAGAAATGCTTACAATCTTGCCTTCTACCACCCCATATTCATTGTGCGGATATCCTTCAAACTTAACACGCACCAATTGCCCTAGCTTAACCTTTCCTGAGCCTAATGATGATAACAATACCTTACCTTTAATTTTATCTGAGTTAGAAACAACAGTCATTATTTCTTCGTTTGCATTCACAAACTGATTCTCGCTCCAATATTTAAATAACGAAACATATCCATCCGTTGGGGCTATCATAATATAGGTTTGCTCCCACTGCGCTATTTGCGATAGCATTCTGCTGTAAGCCTCACGAACAGAAGACAGCACAGTTCGTTTACGCTCTATCTCTTGTTGCTTTAAATCTAAAATTGCCTTTTTGTATTCTTCTTGTTGCACGGTATTCGAAATAATATTAATGGTAATATTTTCGAATGAATATTTTTTCTGTAAATAACCGGATTGTTTATTCAGGTATTCTACTTCGCTTACAGCCTTGTTGTCATAGAGCTTTTGGTCTTTGTTAAATAAATTTTGTGTAATGGAAAAATCTTCTGCCAGTATGCGCTTTTGCTGCACCAGCTTTTCATTCATTACATAGTAATTGTTTATTTGATTCTGAATTGCTGCAATTTTTTGCCCATAATAATCATTCGAAAAAATATCAATCGCCTCATACACATAGCGCTGAAAAGCTGAATAATCAGGCTGCAGTTCGCCCAAAAACAAATTGGAATCAAGCGCAACAGCTTGGTAATTCATTGGAGTAGAAAGCACGGACTCAAACTCTTTCAGTTTGGTTTTAAGCTTGGCTACATCGTCAATATTTACAATAGTTTTAAAGGCTGCCAAGTACTCTCCTTTTTTTACTTTTTGATTTTCTTTAACAAACAATCTACTGAGCTCTCCGCTGGTTCGTGCCACAACTCGTGCAGGTGGCTGATCGGAAGTAAGCGTAAATTGTGCAGTAATAATATCCGGATAACGAATAAACCATGTTCCAACTAATAAACCAACAATGATTAAAAAAATTACCGTGATACCTGCGCGTATTATCCATGCGGGTGTTTTAGTCAATACCTCCTGAACCGCCTCGCTTCTTACTTCGAGACGTCTGTCTTCCACTTCCATTTTTTCTATTGGCGACATCTTAGTTTCCTAGCTCCAGTTGGTTTTTAACTAAATTAAAATATGCACCGCGCAAACGCACCAATTCTTCATGTGTTCCGCGTTCAATAATTACACCCTTTTCAATCACCAGTATTTGGTCGGCTTTCTTCACTGTACTTAGCCTATGTGCCACTACAACCACCGTTCGGCCTTTGAAGAAATTATCCAAATTCTCCATAATCACTTTCTCGTTATTCGCATCCAACGCATTGGTAGCCTCATCTAAGAAAATATATTCCGGATTTTTATATACAGCACGAGCAATTAAAATTCGTTGCCGCTGCCCCATACTCAAGCCATGCCCATCTGCTCCAATCTTTTGGTTATACGCCATTGGCAAGCCTTCTACAAACTCTTGAATATTGGCAACCTTTACAGCCCACAGCAATCGCTCTTTGTCGATGATTTCTTCGCCTACCGCAATATTTTTAGCAATAGTATCGGAAAAAATAAATCCGTCTTGCATTACAACACCTACGCGCCTGCGCCATTGGCTGCTACTAAAGTTTTCCAAATTTATATCGCCTACTTTTATTTCTCCCTCCGCAGGTTTGTAAAACTTCAAGAGCATTTTAAGGATTGTCGTCTTGCCACTGCCACTAGTGCCAACAATGGCAGTTACCTTGCCTTCGGGGATATGCACGTTCACATTCTTCAACACCATTTCGGAATGTTTTCCTTCGTATTGAAATGCAACATTGTTCAGTTGCAACGACTTGTTCTCCGGGAATATATTATTGGCAAGCTGTTCAGGCGTTTCTTCGTCTTCTTTGTTGTGAATTTCACTTAATCGCTCCAAACTCATTTTTGCATCTTGTGCAGATTGAATAAACCCAATCAATTGATTAATGGGCATATTCAGCTGCCCTAGAATGTAGGACACCGACATCATCATACCCAATGTCATATTCCCGTCAATTACTTCCTTCGCAGAAATAAAACTGATGATAATATTTTTCAGCTCGTTTATAAGCAAAGAGCCCGCTTGCTGGTATTGCCCAATAGTCAAGCCTCTTACGCTTAGTTTAAATAATTTAACCTGTATGTGTTCCCATTCCCAACGTTTCTGGCGTTCGCAGTTTTGCAATTTTATTTCTTGCATGCCACCAATCAACTGTATCATGTTATTTTGATTCTCCGACATTTCGCTAAAGCGCTTGTAATCCAACTCTTTTCTGAATCGCAGGAAGAACACAACCCACAAGGCATACAGAATACTTCCAATAAAAAAGATGGTTAATATTTTCATGCTGTAATAGGCCATTATAACACCAAACACAATAAAATTAATCATCGAAAAAAGTGTGTTTAACGTAGAAGATGTCATGAACTGCTCTATTCTACTGTGATCTCCGATGCGCTGCATGATGTCCCCTGTCATCTTTGCATCAAAATACGAGATAGGTAAACGCATTAATTTCGCCAAGAAATCAGACACAATAGAAATATTTATTCGAGAACTGATGTGCAGTAATATCCAACTCCTAATAAATTCAACCGATGCGCTGCTTAGTGTTAGCACCAATTGCGCAATAAGTATCATGTACACAAAATTTATATTTTGATTCCCTACACCATAATCCACCAACGATTGCGTTAAGAACGGAAGTATTAATTGCAGCAAAGTGCCTACCAACAAGCCAATAAAGAGCTGAATAAAGTATTTTTTATAATTCAATAAATACTTAAACAAAAAAGAAAAACCTCGTTTATTGTCTTTAGCAATATCTTTTTCGTTTTTCTCATGAAACTCGGGAGTAGTCTCAAACAAAAGCAATACGCCTTGTTCACCCGGCAAACTAACCCAATACTTTTTAAATTCTTCTTTGGTGTAGGTTATCATTCCATGCGCAGGATCGGCAACATAGACTTTATCCTTCTTAATTTTATGAACCACCACAAAGTGGTTCAGCCTCCAATGCGCAATACAAGGCAATGGTAAATTATCGGCCAATTGCTCAAAGGTTACGCGTACACCAAGTGTCCTAAAACCAATAGACTCCGCTAAATCGCTTATTCCTAGTAGATTAACACCCTCTCGTGTTAAATACGCGCGTTCCCTCAAAAACGGCATTGGGTAAGTCTTTCCATAATATTTGCTTATCATGGAAACACACGTAGGACCACAATCCTTTTGATCTAATTGTTTTTGAAAAGGAAAACTTTTAAGCATCTAACGCATAGTATTTCAGCCAATTAAGTTACTTATTAATAGATGCTAATTGTTTGTGGTCGAATAATGATATTAACGCAACATAGTTGATAACCCACTTGCATCCAAATTTTGGTGTATCTTATACCTAATCAGCATCTTAGGAAATAAAATTGACTTCTTGTTTTGTTGAAAGTATATTTGCAACAACAACCTAAACCATGAATGCAAATAACACAAAAAAAACTACTATAAAACCATTGAGTCCGTTTTATAACATATCTAATCATCCCAAAATTTTTGTTTACAAACCCGAACAATCGGAAGACAAACGAAAACAAATACGAGTTGATTTTGAACTCCCCAAGCACTTTTTGAATTAAACACGCAACCTTATTTTATTTTTCCAAAACACTTATTTTTGCTCACTAGCAAGAGTTTTGCTCGTTTCAATAAAATAAAATACATTTAGTGTATAATTCGAGTTTATGGAATATCACACAAGTTTACCACATTTAATATTACCAGAATACGGCAGAAATATTCAACGAATGGTTGATTTTGCCATTACCGTAGAGGATAAAGAAGAGCGAGCTAAAGTAGCAAAAGCAATTATTTATGTAATGGGGCAACTAAACCCGCACTTAAGAGATGTGGCGGATTTTAAACATAAGCTTTGGGATCACTTATATATTATTTCTGATTTTAAATTGGATGTTGAGTCGCCTTACCCAAAGCCATCAAAAGAAACATTTCAAACAAAACCCGACAAAGTTCTTTATCCTTCGCACAACGTAAGGTATAGACATTATGGCAATACGGTAGAGCGTTTAATTGAGAAAGCAAGTACATACGAAGAAGGCGATGAAAAAAACGCATTAATTGCATCTATTGCAAACCTAATGAAAAGATGTTACCTGACTTGGAACCAAGAAACAGTGGAAGATGTAGTTATACTGCAACAGTTGGAAGAATTGTCGAAAGGCAAACTAAAAGTGCAAGAGTCATTCCGTTTGCATAACACTAACGACATTTTAGCTCGAAACAAAAAAAGACCGAACGAAAGAACGGAAAGAAATGACCGAAATGATAGGAATAACAACGGTCGTAATAGGAATAACAATAATAATAGATTTCATAAAAGGAAATATTAATATTTTCTTTCATTTATCAACGTTCAAATTTTAAATTTCCAGTGGCACATTTTGAGATAATTGGCGGTAAAAGACTAAAAGGAGAACTTACTCCGCAAGGCGCCAAAAACGAAGCTTTACAAATATTATGCGCAGTATTACTTACTCCCGAAAAGGTGGTAATAAGCAATGTGCCCGACATTATTGATGTAAATAAATTAATTGATTTACTAAAAGAATTAGGAGTTAAAGTAGAGAAAACAGCGCACGAACAATTTACATTTCAGGCAGATGACGTAGATGTAGATTACTTAAATTCGCCTGAGTTTAAAAAGAAAGGCTCTGCTCTTCGAGGCTCTATCATGATTGTAGGTCCGCTATTAGCGCGTTTTGGAAGAGGTTATATTCCTAAGCCGGGCGGAGACAAAATAGGCAGAAGACGTTTAGACACCCATTTTATTGGCTTTGAAAAATTAGGAGCAAAGTTTAACTACGATACCGATAGTGAATTTTACAAAGTAGAGTCGCCAAAGTTGAAAGGCGCGTATATGTTATTAGACGAGGCCTCTGTAACAGGCACCGCAAACATTGTAATGGCAGCTGTTTTAGCAGAAGGCGTTACAACTATATACAATGCCGCTTGCGAGCCATACATACAACAGCTTTGCAAAATGCTAAACAGCATGGGCGCAAAAATTTCCGGCATTGGGTCTAATTTGCTTACAATAGAAGGTGTTAATTCTTTGAAAGGGTGCGAACATCGTATGCTGCCCGACATGATTGAAGTAGGTAGCTTTATTGGCTTGGCAGCCATGACACAATCTGAAATTACCATCAAAAATGTTGGGTATGAACATTTAGGAATTATTCCGAATGTATTTCAGCGCTTAGGAATAAAAATGGAACGCAGAGGCGATGATATATTTATTCCTGAACAAGAATCGTACGAAATAGATACGTTTATTGATGGTTCTATACTTACTATTGCTGATGCTATATGGCCGGGCTTTACACCGGATTTATTAAGTATTGTATTAGTTGTGGCAACACAAGCTAAAGGCAGCGTACTCATCCATCAAAAAATGTTTGAAAGTCGATTGTTTTTTGTTGACAAGCTTATAGACATGGGCGCACAAATTATATTGTGTGATCCACATCGTGCAAATGTAATTGGACTTAACAGAGAACATGCATTAAAGGGGATTTCTATGACATCACCCGATATTAGAGCCGGGGTGTCCCTTTTAATTGCTGCCTTATCGGCAAAAGGGAAAAGTACCATATACAATATAGAGCAGATAGACAGAGGATATCAGCATATTGATGAACGTTTGCGAAAACTTGGCGCGGAAATTGTAAGAAAGTAAATATCCCTACTACATTTTGTATGTGGGGATTAATAAATGTCAAATTTTTAAAAGAATACGATTATGAGAAAAATAGCAGCTTTAGTAACAGTACTTGCTGGAGTAATGTGCTTTGCATTTATTCCTAAAAAAAACAAGCAAGAAGACAAATCGCCATCCGGAAGTGTTGTAGGCGTTAATATAGGCAACAAAGCTCCGGAAATAAAATTCAAAAGTCCGGAAGGGAAGGAAATTGCACTGTCCGATTTAAAAGGGAAAGTGGTATTAATTGATTTTTGGGCGTCTTGGTGCGGTCCTTGCCGACATGAAAATCCTGCTGTGGTTGCAGCGTACAATAAATTTAAAGATGTTAAGTTTAAAAATGGAAAAGGATTTGAGGTTTACAGTGTTTCCCTTGATCAAAACAAAGATGCTTGGATAGCTGCCATTAAGAAGGACAATCTAACTTGGCCATATCATGTAAGCGATTTAAAAGGATGGCAATCAGAGGCAGGTGCCTTGTATCGTGTAAATTCAATACCAACTAATTTTTTAATTGATGGTAAGGGTATAATTATTGCAAAAAATTTAAGAGGAGCCGCTTTAGAATCTAGTCTAAACGAGTTTGTAAATCCCTCTAAAAAATAATACAAATCTCACTCAAATATCCTCGTTTAACGCAGTGTAACGAGGATGCTTGAGTTTAGCGTTTGCAACGCGATCCTTAAATAATCTTTGTAATATTTACCTGGCCTTTCCCATCTGCATAATCGATGGCACTGCTAAAAATATAATTGTCCGGGTTTTGCATACAATCATTTCACGAACATAATTTTTGCGTTGGGGCTTCCTGTTTAGGAGTGGAATCCCTATCTATTTATAAAAATTTTTCTAGTCGATTTAAAATCCGCTGAAAGCATAGATATAAAATAAGTGCCATTTGTTAAGTGCTTTAAATCTATACTTGTATTTAAGCTTGATAGCGTAGAAACATACACAACTTCACCAAGTACATTTTCAACAATTAATTTACTGTTTGTAGTATTCAAATTATTCAGCACAACATTGAACTCGCCACTACTTGGATTTGGGTAGACTACAAAAACAGTTTCGTTTATTTGATTAGCAATTCCGGTGCAAATTTCAACGGTAATCAACACACTATCTTGTTTGGTACAACCCCATAAATCGCTAGCTGTTGCTATGTATGCAGTTGTATTTGTAGGTGACACAGTAAACGTATTTGCTAATAAACTGCCAAGAGACCAAGTGTAGTTAAATGCTCCCGTGCCTCCAGTCGCAGTTACAGTAATAGTGGTACTTGCCCCGAGACAAATAGTATCCGGATTGCTAAGCGAAATAGAAATTGCCGGGTTTACTTTAATTATTAAACTATCGCTGGCCACACATCCTAAGCTATCTGAAACACTAACAATATAAACGGTAGTGCTATCAGGATTTACATTTTGAGTATTTCCCGCTAAATTACCCGGAGCCCAAGCGTACGTGTAATTTCCGTGGCCACCGTTTGCTGTTGCACTAATCTGTGTGGTGTCGCCATAACAAATTGAGTCATTGCTACTCACATTAACACTAAGAGGGGAAGCGTAGCTTGCATTTACGGACGCTTGAGCAATTGCCCCTTTTGTGTTTAAAATGGTAATCGTATAATTACCGCTCTGATTTATCTTTATCTTTTGAGTTGTTGCCCCGGTATTCCATAGATACACGTAACCCACTCCACCTCCATTAACATTTGCAACAAGTGTATCTCCGGTGCAGCTTGCTATTTTCGAAATGCTAACGGTCATATATTCTATCAAACTAGATGAAGGCTGCCCGCAATAGCCTGTTGTTTCGTCAAATTGAACTACGTTGGAGTAGTTGCCATTTAGCGAGCACTTAAATAGTACACCCTTGTCATTGATTCCACCATTTGGAGTAACCCCATACAACAAACTATCACTTGCCTGAAGTAAACTTCCCGAAGGGTATTTTCCATCATTGGATGTAAAACTGTAAACAGTGCTCGCAGCTCCATTTATGCTGCACTTAAATATAGTTCCGAAATTATTGCTTCCTCCGGCAGATGTAGTTCCATACAAATTACTATCAGAAGCAAGAATTAAATCTACAAATGGATTCATCCCGTCATTTGCGTTTGTTCCAAAGCTGTACAGTACTTGGATATTTCCATCAATGCTACATTTATAAATGCAACCCATATCATTTGCTCCACCATATTGTGTTAATCCATATAAGGTATCGCTAACAGCGATAAAACTACCGGTAGAATAACGTGGCATTCCGGGCAAACCACCAAAATGATTTAAAATTGAAAAATTTCCTGACAATGTAATTCTGTAAATTGTTCCATCGCCATTATCGCCCCCAACATATGTAGTTCCGTAAATAGTATCATTCATAGCAAATAAGCTACTCATAGGATACATCCCATCATTACCAAGCGATCCAAAGCTATGCATTACCTGATGTTGTCCGGAGAAACTACATTTAAAAATTGTACCCATATCATAATCGCCACCCATCGTGGTAATTCCATAGAGGGTATCATTTATTTCTATCAATCCCCCTTGTGAAGGTCTTCCATCTGCAAGATTTTTAAAATGATAAATAGTTGAAATAGTTCCGGTTGGGGTAACTTTAAAAATAGTACCAAAGCCAAAATCTCCGCCTGCAGAATTCATTCCATACATATTTCCATCACTCGCCTGCAACAACGTATTAAAAGGCGAATAGCCCATCGAATTGGTTCCAAATTCGTGCAGTAATGAAAAACTTCCAGAGGTAGTAATAGAAAATAATGTACCTTCTGTAGTTGCTCCACCTCCACCGGTAAAGCCATACAGGGTATCATTAACCGGAAGAAGTGTGCAACGAGGGGCGTTTCCGGCAGTATCATTAAAAAAATGAATGTTGCTAATTGTACCAATTAATGGGCATTTGAAAACACTTCCATAGTTAAAAGGTGTTGTTCCGTATAGCGTATCATTAATTAAAGCTAAACCACATTCCGGATTAGCATAGGCTCCAACAAAATGATCTACCACACTTAAGTTCCCCGTAAAACTACATTTGATAATACTTCCACCATTTGTTCCTGGACCTCTTAAAGAAGTAGTTCCGTATAACGTGTCATTAACTACAATTAAACTTCCTTTAGGATTAGAGCCGGTTGCAACAATAAAAGATACAAGCACAGATTCCTGCATCGTATTTAAATCGTACTTAAAAATTGTTCCTAAATTATTTGTCCCCCCCAATTCGGTTGTGCCATACAATGCATTATTGTGGTAAACTACAGAAGCCCATGGATTAGCTCCATCAGAGCCGTTACCAAAATCATGAAGCTTTGTAAACACACCCGAAAAAGAAATTTTGAATAACGTTCCCTTCCCGTAGGCACCACCATCTTTTGTTAAACCGTATAGTGCATTGTTGTACTCAATTAGTTTTCCATAGGGATTATAGCCATCGTTGTTGGTGGTATTTAAACTATATAATACAGCAGTATTTCCATTAAGATCGGATTTATAAATTGTTCCCTTACCAAATGCTCCTCCGCTCGAAGTCATACCATATAAGGTATCGTTGCTTGCTTGAATAAGTCCTGCTTTGGGCAGTTTCCCAATTAAAGTATCTTCAAAATAACAAATAGATTTATATTGATTCGTTGTTGGGTTGTACCGGAATATTGTTCCGTTGTTTTTTATGCCACCGTACGATGTTGTACCATACAAATTACCATCATTTGCCTTTAGCAGATTTTCATGCAAAGGAGCAATTCCATCTCTTGAAAAAGAATGTACCACAGAATTATTTCCGGATACTGAGCTATATTTTATGATAGAACCACCTATACTATCCCCAGCATAGGGCAGTGCACCCCATAAATTGCCCATTGTTTGGCTGTTTACAGCAGAGGTATAAAAAAGAGTTAAAAATGCAGCTAATGCAACAAGTAGACGTTTTTTCATTTTTTTGTTTTTACTTGCAATGAAAATAACATTTTGTATTTCAAAAAAAAAATCAATCTACACTGCTATTATTGCATTCGTTGATATCTCTTTTTAGTATAGTAACTGGATAGTTAAAAAAAGCCGGTAGAGATTTCCCCTTTACTCATTCTCGTTTAACGTAGTGTAACGAGGATGTTTTAGTTTAGCATTTGCAACAGAAACGGCACTAAGAAAATCTTAGCACCTACTGGGGGCAAGGTTACTGTTTATTAGCAAGGGTTATAGAAAAAAATTTATTTACAAAAACACCTGCAAGCTCTTTTGAAAAATATTCAATTTCACTTTTTTCTTGATCTTGCCATTTTCCAATGCCTACATCGGTTATATAGTTAAATCTAAAAATTTCAATTGGTTTTATTTCGGCAAAAGCGTCAGCATAACCATCTTTATCAAAAAAGCCTTGAAAGGTAGAGAACGCAAGATAATTGAGATGTTGTGAATTCGCTTTGTAAAGTTGAACACATAATGTATAGTTGTTACAAAAAATATCTATACCACTATGTTTATTAAGAGTTGTCCAACACTGAAATAAATTACCTTCCAAAATCTTTTTTCTCGTAAGACTATCTACAATTTCATTCATACTTGAAACCAATAATCTCATTTCGTCATCAATTGTTTGCATCATACTTCTTTTAGAGATTACTAAGCCCTACCAATCAAATGCCGGGCTTCATCTTATCGCCTACTGGGTAAAATTATTTTTTTTGTTGCGCAGAAAGTTCACTCCACCAATCAGTTTTAGATTTAGAGCTTTTTAGCCCATCTAAAAAAGATAATACATCAACATCGGACAATTGATTTATCCATGCAATTAAATTAAGTTTTGTTTTATTTAATTCTGCTGTACTCATGTTACAAATTTACCAAATTGTTGGTAGTGTGGCAATAATGCTGTTGTATTTAACTCATCCTCGTTTAACGCAGTGTAACGAGGATGCTTGAGTTTAGCGTTTGTAACGCGACTCCTAAATAATCTTTGTAATATTTACCACCCCTTTCCCATCTGCATAATCGATGGCGCTGCTAAAAATATAATCTTCCGGATTACTTACTATCATTTGCCGAACAGGATTCTGATGAATATAATTCAGCCTTTGCAAAATCCAATCGGTCTCTTTTAGACAAATAGCATGGTTATCATCTCTCCACAATTTATAATACGTTGCCCTACCTATGCGCTGTGCTTCAAATGCAAACTTATCTAACAACCATTCTCTTCTACTTTCGCCAATTTCTAAAATCTTTGTCGTTATTTCTTTAGATGTAAATTTTTTTAAATCTCTAATTATGTCCGACAAACTAAAACCCTCTTTTGCCCTTGCTATCAAATGCACATGATTACTCATAATAACATACGCAAAAACCTCTAATCCTTTTTTCTCAATACAAAAATTTAGTGAATCGGTAATTATTATTTTGTAATCCTTCCTAGTAAAAATATCTATCCAATTAACTACCGTAAATGTTAGAAAGTATACCTCTTGTTGATCTGCAATTTTATAATTATCACCACTCATTAATTTAAAAATAGTAGTTTTTGCGTTACAAACGCACTATTCAAACATCCTCGTTGCAAACGAGGATGAGGCGGGGTGAGAGGATTTGTGGTTAAATTTATTTTTCAATAATATTAACCAATTGCAATATCTGTTTATTAGAAATAGAGCTTTGTTCTGATTTATCATAAATTGCCAACAAATAAACGGTTGAGCCAGTAATGTGAATGTGAGTAATAATTCTTGCACCACCACTTTTCCCTTTTCCTTTACTAGAAATAGCCAAACGAATTTTATAGCAATTATTTAAAAGCAAACTTCCTTGAAATGGATTTTGCTCCAATTCATTTCCTAGATTATTAAGATCGTTAATTAATGATGGATATTTCTTAGCTAAACGTTTTAACTGTTTATCAAAAGGATAGATGGTTAGTATCTTATAGCTCACGCAACAAATCCTTTAATGGTTTTGCTTTTAGTTTTCCCTTTTTAGCCAAATTAACATTATGTACCGCCTCTTTGAGCTCTTCTACAAATAAACTTTCCTCTTCCGAAATAGGTTTAGCTTTTACAAAGGAAAAGTTTTTTAACACCTCCATAAAAAAAGCAGCCTTACTGTCTTTTATATCTAATAGTATTTTCATTGTAATTAAATCTAGTACAAATTTACCAAATTGTTGGTAGTGTAGCAATAATGCCATTGGAAATGTAAGCACAGCTTAGTAACAGTTACAACCTAAGCCCTTACACGCTTACCCTTCACGTCAGCTTAGCTCGTACTGGGGGGGTAATTGCTAATTATGAAAGAGGTATACTTTCTTGTCAAATCCTCCAATAGGTTGGATCTGATCATTTACAACCAAGCTTTCCAGGCCACACCAAAAATGACTCCCAAGCATATCTCGTCCGCCAAAGACACCATACTCAAAACCATATATTTTTTTAACAGGTTCATTTTTTAGCTTAATGAATAATGTGTCTGTAAGTAATATTTTTTGATTTAGATTGTAGCAAATACGTATATCTTTCTCTTCTTGATTTATAATTTTTTTTCTAATAGTGTCGATTTTACATTCTTGTTTTCCGCTAACAGATTTTATACAAATAAACAAGGAGTCTATATCTTCTGGTAAATAGTCACAGAAAACAAAATCTAAATTTTCAATTGATGTCATTTCTTTACACATTTTCTCTGTTTTGGCTTTTTTTGATTGGTAACTTTCAGTGTCGCATGATATCAAACCAAACATAAATAACAAAATAACTAAAATGTGTATTTTCATAATTTAGAATAAATTCAAAAAATATAGTAATTTATACTGATTTAAATTGAGATCGGAAAATCTAGATTTTCTGTTTTTACTCTCACAATACCGCCCAAACCACTTGCGTGATTCGGGCGGTATTTTTTTTCTATTTACTTATGTCTAATTACCAACTACTCTCCTAGCTTCCACACGCCTCGCACCCTTCCGGGTTATCGAGTGAGCAAGAAATGTTTGCCATGTTACACACCCAAAGGTTTTAGTTTGCTTTCTTTTAATTTTTGCTCAATATACTTTTTAAGCTCCTCAAAAGTCATGTCTGCTGTTTCTGCGCTTATTTTATCACGAATATCACGCATCATTTTTACAGCATCAAATCCATCTTTCTTATTAGTTTTATTCGTTTCCATAATTTATTAAATCTTTAGGGCTTCTTATTTCTATCATTGAGTATCCTTCTCTTAAATTAATAGAATTATACCCCTTTATTCGCTCTAAGTTTACTATATGTTTAAAATTCCAACTTGCTAAAACGTCAACTTTGTTTATGGTAGCTAAGGCAATATGTCTACAATCTTCTAAGCTCGTTTTACCAACTACTTTTTCTGCAATGTACAAATCTCCCAATTTTATCGCTTCATCCGTCACGGTAACTCTTTCAAAATTTTCAGTAGAATAATTGTATAGTAATTCCCTAACATGAATTGGAGCATTTGCTAATTCTAACTCCAGTAAATCAGATACCACAAATACAACTTCTTTATTTTCTAATCTATTAAAAAGCGCAACACTCTCCTCTTTAAATTCAGAATCAAAATAACCTCCAATCACAGAAGTGTCAATGTAAATACGCAATTTCTTCACTACTAAATATATCCTTTTTTTGTATGAATGTCAAATATCTATTCCTTATAAGCAAAGCCGAAACTTTCGCCCCGGCTTCACTTATTAAATTATTTATTCTTTTCCTTCTAGAACACCACGCCTCACATTTCGATACGTTCAGACTGAAATACGTCTGAACACTCAATGTGACAACGCGCGCGTTAGCCTACGACCCACACGCCTCACACCCCTCTGGATTATCCAACGAGCAAGAAATGTTTGCCATGTTTTCGTCAGCAGCAGTTTGTGCAGCTGTTATGTCTTCTACAGTCATGGTAGATACTTGTTGCTCTGCAGCAGCTGTTGGTTGTTGCAGAGAGAAACGATTACCAGTAAAGGCATTAAAGTTACAGGTTATATTGTTTTTTTACCTTTTCACGAAATGCTTCGTATGAAATGCCCTCTCCGTTATCTAATTGGATAATTCCTTCTTCAATAGCTTCTTTTAATTTAAGAGGTAAGCTGTTATAATCATCAATGCGCTTGTTTTTTGTTGTTAATGAAGAAAGCAATGCATATGCTTTGGATAACATGCTTTTATCTTCACTAGTATCAATTATGTTATGTAAACTATATTTTAATTCTGCTGTACTCATGTTACAAATTTACCAAATTGTTGGCAGCGTGGCAATATGGCTATTGGAAATGTAAGCACAGCTTACAAAAACAATTACAACCTAAGCCCTTAAACGCTTACCCTTCACGTCAGCTTAGCTCGTACTGGGGAATTAACCTTTATCTAAATTTCTGATTTGTAGTCTTATTATTTGCCTACCAGCAGTATCCATATTACAAGTGGCACTTATTAAATAATTTCGATCCTCTTCTTTATAGTAAATTTTCAACAACTCAAATTGCTCCATGATTGGGTCTTTGCTGTATTCGCATTTTAGATATTCTGCATTATCTGTTTTTAATTGCTTTAATTCTTGCAACATATAAGAAAACTCTACTGGATCCCATCCATCCTTCTTGCATATCTTTTTTAACTCTAAAGTATCATATGTAGTAATCATTTTAAATAACTCTTCTGGAAAAGAATTATAGCTTAACTTTTCATCTTGCTTGTTTTCTATTTTACTATCTATACTAGTGCAACCTATTAAACATACGATAAGGATTATATATAGTTTTCTAAATTCCATTTTTTATTATTTTAAATTATACCTGACTAGAAAATTTTTGTTCTCAAAAAATTCACGAATATACATTTTCCATAATACTATTTTCGTTTTGGAGATTAATCACAATAGTTTTCACATCACTCACTTCGTATTGAAACAAATAGTGCCTATAAATTGAAAAACAAATCCAAGAATTAGTAGTCCCAAACCAACATTCGCAAATATTTTAATTCTTCGATTCCCAATATGATCAGGCTCGCGTTCTGTGACACGTCTATCCCCTTGATCAACTTTACTAGGTAGGCCAAACCTTAATATTATTACTCCTCCTAAAATATCTAAAATTAAACCCATTTGAGTTAAACAGGTACTACTCATCGGCTTGGGCTTTAATTAGTATTCTATTTGTTTTCACTCCACCGCCCGAACCACTTGCGTAGCCCGGGCGGCACTTTTTTATTATTTACTTATATCTTATTACTTACTCCTTCTCACTTAACTCCCTCATGCCTCGCACCCTTCCGGATTATCGAGCGAGCAAGAGATGTTTGCTATGTTAAACACCCAAAGGCTTTAATTTACTTTCTTTTAATTTTTGCTCAATATACTTTTTAAGCTCTTCAAAAGTCATATCTGCTGTTTCTGCGCTTATTTTATCACGAATATCGCGCATCATTTTCACAGCATCAAATCCATCTTTCTTATTTTTTTTATTCGTTTCCATAATTTATTAAATCTTTAGGGCTTCTAATTTCTATCATGGAGTATCCTTCTCTTAAATTGATAGAATTATATCCTTTTATTCGTTCTAAGTTTACAATATGTTTAAAGTTCCAACTTGCTAAAACATCCACTTTGTTTATTGTGGCTAGGGCAATATGTCTACAATCCTCTAAGCTAGTTTTACCAACCACTTTTTCTGCAATATATAAATCTCCTAATTTTATCGCTTCATCTGTTAAGGGAACCCTTTCAAAACTCTCAGTAGAATAATTGTATAATAATTCCCTAACATGAATTGGAGCATTTGTTAATTCTAACTCCAGTAAATCAGATACCACAAATACAACTTCTCTATTTTCTAATCTATTAAAAAGGGCAACACTCTCCTCTTTAAATTCAGAATCAAAATAACCTCCAATTACAGATGTGTCAATATAAATACGCAATTTCTTCACTAGTAAATATATCCCTTTTTTATATGAATGTCAAACATCTATTCTATCACCGCACCGCCCGAGCCATTTGCGTGGTCGGGCGGTGCTTTTTTATTATTTACTTATATCTTATTATTTACTCCTTCTCACTTAACTCCCGCATGCCTCACACCCTTCCGGATTATCCAGTGAGCAAGAAATGTTTGCCATGTTTTCGTCAGTAGTAGTTTGTGCAGCTGTTATTTCTTCTACAGTCATAGTAGATACTTGTTGCTCTGCAGCAGCTGTTGGTTGTTGCAGAGAAGCGGTATCAACTGTAAATTTAATAGCATCAGCAGCAGCTTTGGTTCTCAAGTAATACATACCTGTTTTCAAGCCTTTTTTCCAAGCATAAAAATGCATAGAAGTTATTTTTGCTGCATTCGGGTTTTGTATAAACAAGTTCATCGATTGGCTTTGGCAAATGTATGCACCGCGGTCGGCAGCCATGTCAATAATATCTTTTTGAGAAATTTCCCAAACTGTTTTGTAAATGTCTTTTATGTTTTGTGGTATCTCCGGAATGCTTTGTACAGAGCCGTTTGCTGCCACAATCTTGTTTTTCAAATTGTCGTTCCACATTCCTAGTTTTACTAAGTCTTTTAGTAAGTGTTTGTTTACTACCACAAACTCACCTGATAATACTCTGCGCGAATAAATGTTTGATGTGTATGGCTCAAAACATTCGTTGTTGCCTAATATTTGCGATGTGCTTGCAGTAGGCATTGGAGCTAACAATAAGGAGTTACGTACTCCGTGTTGTTTAATTTCTTCGCGCAATACATCCCACTCCCAACGGTTTGTAGGTGTTACACCCCACATATCAAATTGGAATATACCTTGCGATATTGGTGAGCCTGCATACGTTTCGTAAGCACCTTCTACTTTTGCTAAATCTTTACTAGCTGTTAACGCAGCATAATAAATAGTTTCGTGAATTTCTTTGTTCAATTGTTTAGCTTCCGGAGAATCGAACGCTTGGCGCATTAAAATAAATGCATCGGCCAATCCTTGCACACCAATACCTATTGGGCGGTGACGTAAGTTGCTACGTTTTGCTTCTGCTACCGGATAGTAGTTTCTGTCGATGATTCTGTTTAAATTTTTTGTAATTACATACGTAATCTCAAACAATTTTTGGTGGTCGAATACTCCGTTCTCAATAAAACGAGGCAATGCGATAGACGCTAAATTACAAACTGCAATCTCGTCCGGTGCTGTGTACTCAATAATTTCGGTACATAAGTTAGAAGACTTGATAGTACCTAAATTCTTTTGGTTTGATTTTTCGTTACATGCATCTTTGTACAAAATGTACGGATTGCCTGTTTCTATTTGCGATTGAATAATTGCATTCCACACATCACGCGCAGGAACTGTTCTTCTTGCTCTTCCTTCTTCTTCGTATTTAGTATACAATGCTTCAAACTCTTTGCCGTACGTTTCCGGTAAGCCGGGTGCTTCGTTCGGGCAGAATAATGACCAGCTTTCGTTAGCCTCTACACGCTTCATAAACAAATCGCACATCCACATAGCCAAGAACAAATCACGTGCACGGTTTTCTTCTTTACCGTTGTTTTTACGTAAATCTAAAAAGTCGAAAATATCTGCATGCCAAGGCTCTAAATAGATTGCAAATGAACCTTTGCGTTTTCCTCCACCTTGATCTACATAACGTGCAGTATCGTTATACACGCGAAGCATTGGAATAATTCCGTTTGATGTTCCGTTTGTTCCTTTGATGTAAGAACCTGTAGCGCGAATGTTGTGTATGCTCAACCCGATACCACCAGCCGACTGAGAAATTTTAGCACAGCTTTTTAGAGTATCATAAATACCATCAATACTGTCGTCTTTTACAGTTAATAAAAAGCAAGACGACATTTGTGGTTTTGGTGTACCTGCGTTAAACAATGTTGGTGTAGCATGTGTAAACCAACGCTCGCTCATTAAGTTGTATGTTTCAATAGCAGCATCAATATCATCTTTGTGAATACCAACAGCTACACGCATCAACATATGTTGAGGGCGCTCTGCTATTTTGTTATTCATTTTTAATAAGTATGATTTTTCTAGTGTTTTAAATCCAAAAAAGTCATACCCAAAATCTCTGTCATAAATAATGCTAGAGTCTAGTAACTGTGCATTCGCCATGATAATATCATATACATCATCAGCAATTAATGATGCTTTTTGGCGAGTACGTGGGTCTATATAGTTGTGTAAATCTTCTATTGTTTTAGAAAAAGATTTGTTGGTATTCTTATGTAAGTTAGAAACCGCAATACGAGAAGCCAACAATGCATAGTCAGGATGTTTAGCGGTCATGGATGCAGCAGTTTCTGCAGCAAGGTTATCCAGCTGGCTTGTGCTAACGCCCTCGTAAATACCTTCAATAACCTTCATTGCCACTTGAATTGGGCTTACATGAACCGGATCTAAACCATAACAAAGTTTTTGGATGCGGGCAGTAACCTTATCAAACTTGATAGATTCTTTTCTGCCATCTCTTTTAATTACATACATAGTGAATAGGTTTTAGTGGGGTTGAACAATCAGTCTTTTCTAAATTTTGTAAAATATCTTTATATTTTTCGGCCACCCTCTTGTTTCTTATTAACGAAACATCTGTTGAAAAGTTGCCTTTTTTATGCTTTCTTTTGTCTATCAGTTGTTTATGTTTTCGCGCTCGACACCTTATCTGTCATACCCGTGCAAACAGGTATCTCTATTTGTTGGGGAGGAGATTCCCGCTTTCGCGGGAATGACACCAATCCCAGTATTTTCAATAAATTTTGTGAGTTAAAAATCCTCGTCTAGACTAAAAACGTTGTTTTCTTTGCTAGTACCCATCACACCGGCCTTTTGGTATTCGGCTACACGTTTTTCAAAGAAATTGGTTTTCCCTTGTAAAGAAATTAATTCCATAAAGTCGAATGGATTGGTTGCATTGTAAACCTTGTCGCAACCAAGTGCCACCAAAAGTCTGTCTGCAACAAACTCAATATATTGGCGCATCATATCTGCATTCATCCCTATCAGTCGCACCGGTAGTGCATCTGTAACAAATTCTTTTTCAATATCAACAGCGTTTGTAATAACTTCAGTTACTTTTTCTTTAGGCAATTTATTTGTCAATTGCGAATACAACAAGCACGCAAAGTCGCAATGCAAGCCCTCGTCACGAGATATTAATTCGTTAGAGAAACTCAATCCCGGCATTAATCCTCTTTTCTTCAACCAAAAAATAGAGCAAAAGCTTCCTGAAAAGAAAATTCCTTCGACAGCCGCAAATGCAACTAATCTTTCAGCAAACGAGCCGCTTCCTATCCATTTCATTGCCCATTCAGCCTTTTTGCTTACACACGGAACTGTATCTAAGGCATGGAACAATCCATCTTTTTCTTTTGGATCTTTTATGTAAGTGTCTATTAAAAGCGAATACGTTTCAGAGTGAATATTTTCAATCATTATTTGGTATCCGTAAAAGCAGCGAGCTTCCGGATACTGCACTTCGCGCATGAAGTTAACAGCTAGGTTTTCGTTAACAATTCCATCGCTGGCAGCAAAAAATGCCAATACGTGTTTTATAAAATGTTTTTCATCGGCATTTAATTTATTCTCCCAATCTTGTTGGTCTGGCGAAAGGTCAATCTCCTCTGCAGTCCAAAAGCTGGCTTCTGCCTTTTTGTACATATCCCACATCTCTTTGTGCTTAATTGGGAATAGTACAAATCTGTCTTTGTTTTCTTGTAAAATTGGTTCTGTGTTTTGCATCCTTTTAAATCTCTTTCTTTTTCTTATTGGTTAACAATCTATAAACTAATACCAAAAACCAAGGGCGATATTTTCCTGTAAGAGGGGACTAAAAACCTCTTAAAATAACTATTTACACTAAAGCTCTTGATTGTTTAATCAGGCACTACAAAGATTCATAAAAAAACGTCTTTAGTCAAGACTTTTAAATTAACATTTACATAAAGTAATCAACATAATTAACATGTTGATAGTTTGTTAATTTCCCTTGCCAGTCTTGGCTTGTATGCAATACAGAGGTTATTAACGAGATGTGAAAAAAATAATTTCTGTTTTATAGAAAAAAATTTGCTTTTATACGTTTTTTACCAATTAGCCAATGTCGTTAATTTAACTACCGAACGCATTACTTCTAGCTACAGACCAAAGTGGGTTTGCGCAACTTGTTGATATGTAAAAAAACAGGTAATTTTACCAGATACCAACAATTGCGGGCTTGCCGAAAAACAACACTATTTATTATTCATGCGCTTTGCTTTTTTGTATGTTTTTCGATTTTTCGCTGAAAGCTCAACGAGAGACAAACATGTGGTACTTTGGAGCAAAAGCCGCACTAGACTTTAATTCTGGCACTCCGGTTGCATTGATGAATAGCACCATGACCACTAGCGAGGGATGTGCAAGTATTGCAGATGCAAACGGGAATTTACTTTTTTATACAAATGGGGTATTTGTGTACGACAGAACCCACCAACAAATGCCAAACGGGGCAGGATTATTGGGAGATGCCTCCTCCACCCAATCAAGCGCAATAGTGCTTAAACCTGGCAGCAGTACATTGTATTATATTTTTACAACTACCGCTAGCGGAGGGCCGGACGGCCTTAAATACTCTGAGGTAGATATGACCCTTAATGGTGGTAATGGAGATATAACCACTACAAAAAACATATCTATGTATGCTCCCACAGCAGAAAAATTAATTGCAGTAAAACACTGCAACAATACTGATTATTGGGTGGTTACGCACGAATGGAATAGCAATATTTTCAGGTCTTATTTAGTTACAGCAGCGGGTGTTTCAACTACACCTGTTTTAAGCAGTGTGGGCTCCAGCCACAGCGGTGTAACAGACCACACTTTAGGGCAACTAAAAATTAGCACAGACGGTTCTAGATTAGCATGTGCTGTATATGAATTTGGAGGAGGATTTGTAGAGGTTTTTAATTTCGACAACTCAACGGGAATAGCCTCAACACCCCTTACCATAACCAATACAAGTGATTGCTACGGACTAGAGTTTTCTCCTGATGGTCGTTTATTATATGTAGTAGAGTCGAATATAGATGTACTACAATATAATTTATGTGCGGGGAATAACGCAGCTATTATGGCATCTAAAACAATTTTGTACTCTTCTTCCACTATGGATGGTCAGATGCAATTAGCCAGCAATGGCAAGCTTTATGTGGCGGAAATGATAAATACTTCTATTCATGAAATAAGCAATCCCAATATAGTTGGTGTGGGGTGCGGCTTTGTAGCCAATGCAGTTTCACTAGCTCCAAAAAAATCGAGATGGGGGCTCCCTAATTTTAGTCCGCATTATTTTATACCTCCAACACCCACCTATAGCTATACAGCAAATTGCGCAGCCTATTCATTCTCTTTACAACCCAACTCAGCAAGCACAGGAGCATGTGCTGCAGCTAATTATTCCGTTCAATCGGTTTCATGGAATTTTGATGATGTGGGATCAGGTAGCAATAATACATCCTCCGGATTAACTACTACACATACATTTTCAGCAGCGGGAACCCACTCTGTTGTAGCTATTATTTATTACAAATGTTATTCTGACACATTATCACAATTGATAAATGTTACATTCTGCGCCCCAACTATTTTGATACAACCTGTAACCACATGCCCGCAAGCATGTGCACTTATAACACCAACAGTAAGCGGAGGAACACCACCCTATCAATATAGCTGGAACACAGGATTAACAACAAGCAGTGCAAGCATTTGTACACTTACTACAAGCGTATGCAGCGTAACGGTTACAGATGCATTATTATCAAGCGCTGTAGCAACCACCACAGTTTATGTCGATACCAATTCAGTTATCCTAACGCCTAAAGCTAGTACCTGTTTTTCCTGTGACGATGGTTCTATTGATGCGCTTTGTGTCAATTGCACATTGCCGGTAACCTATAATTGGAGTACCAATGACACAACAAATCCGCTATCAAACTTAGCTCCGGGTATTTATTCGGTAACAGTTACCGATGCCAATGGTTGCGTAACAATAGCGCAAGAGGAAGTTACAGGAGATAATCTGTTTTTTATATCTAATTCTTTTACCCCTAATAACGATGGATTAAACGATAGCTTTCAACCTAGCTTTTTGGGACTTCCCCCTAACAACTATGTATTTAGAGTTTTTAGTCGGTGGGGAGAGTTGTTTTTTGAAACCAATGATTATACGCAAGGTTGGGATGGAAAATGGAATAACGTGCTTGTACAAGAAGACACGTATATCTGGCAAATTAAATATACCAACACAAACTCCGAAGAAGAAAAGTACACGGGAAACATAAATGTTATTAGATAAGCAGTTGCAAGCAACAACTTGCTTATTTGCTTTTAGCTTGTTTAGGATTCCAAAGTTTTGCTGTATTATCTAATTCATTATACCAACCTTCTCCATACTTACGTACAATGGGCTCTTTAAGGAATTTATATACGGGCACTTGTAATTTTTCTCCGCATTTACAGGCTGGCTTACACACATTCCAGGTGTGGTAATTTACAGCATCGTAGTCTTTATACTTTGTAATTCTAATTGGATACAAATGACACGAGATGGGTTTTTTAAATTTAATTTTACCTTCTAAATAGGCTTTCTCTATACTGCATTGTGCATATCCATCTTTGGTAAAATGTGTAAATGAACAGTATTTTTTTTTGCCCGGAACTAAAGGAATTGTAAAATCTCCGTCTTCGTCAATCACACAAAAGCCTTCTTTTTCGATTGTTTTAATGCCTTCGCGTGTCATGTATGGTTTTGCGAACTCATATACATCTTCCACAATTTTTATTTCCTCCTCTTCCATGGGTGCACCGGAATCTCCTTCTACGCAACAAGCTCCTTTGCATGCAGCTAAATCGCAGACAAACTTTTTTTCAATAATATCTTCCGAAACAAGAGTTTTTTGTATGGCTAACATAAATGGAAATTAAAAATCGATTTGAGAGATTATTATTTGTATTCAGACTAATTCTCCCAAAGCCAAACATCTTGATTTAACTGGCGTGCAGAGGATATTTGAGCGAATGCATTTTCTTTAGAAGAAAAATCGCCTATACTTACCATGTGCAATCCATCTGCATTTTGACCAATTATTTTTGCATCCAAGTTTTTTGAACTTAATTGAGATACAAACTTTTGAGCATTTTCAAGCACTTTAAAGCAACCTGCAATTACATGGTAATTACCGGAAACAGAGGAAATAGTATTTACAACTACCTTTGTGGTATCCGCTTCGGCAATTTGTGTATCCGCTACAACAGGCTTCTGTTCTAATTTTACAGGAATAGAAACGCCATCCGAAAGTTTTAACAACGAATTTTCAACAGTGGCAGAATTAACGGAATTATTATCGGTAGTAGTTAAAGTAGTTAATTTATCGCTCAAATCACTAATACGCTGTGTGTATAGACTTAGCTCTTTATTTGCAAACGGATTAAGCGATGAGTAATTAATGTTCTTAAACATTTCGGTTTTGTAAGGAACCCAAATTAACGACACAACCGCGGGAATCAAAATTGCCAAGCCTACATATTTTCTGATATTCAACTTTCGTTTTGGCAACTCAGAAACAGAAGGAATTCTATCTTTAAACTGTTTTTCTATTCTATGCACATGCCCATCACGTCTAATAGCAGCCGACTGAACAGGACTTAAACCAAACGCAGCAGTTAAATGATTAATTTCTTTGCTAGGTTCAAATTGAAGATTCTTTTCGACATCATAAAAAAGTGTGCCTACATTTTCAATTACAATTTTATTTCCAAGTGCAAGCTCTCGCAAATAATACTGAACACAATTTTCTATTATTTTACCCGCTTCCGAAAACACAATGCCTTGTTTTACTGCAATTTCATTCGCTAACAGACCATCATTGTTATTTAAATTAATATTAAAAACAATTTTTTTTGATGGAGGGGTAAAATAATGCTGTGTAGCATGAATAGTAGCAGGCGCATAATTGGCAACAAAGCCGCCAAATCCGGGTACTATTACGCAATCGTGAAAATAAAGTAATGAATTTATGTGTTGATCGATTCGAAGCATGATGTGCTGCAAATTTAGCAAAAAAGGCACGTGTTGCTAATGAAATAACTAAAGATTCGTAAATATTTTGACTATCAAGTATTTAAAAATGCTTGCACCGCTTTTTCTGATTCCGCGAAGGCATTTTCGAGTTTATCGTTGTGAATAATTATATCAAATTGAGGCGCAGTAAGCAATTCTTTTTCGGCTTTGGCAATTCTTCGTGCAATACTTTCTTCGTTTTCTGTTTCTCTCTTTTTTAAGCGCTCTTCAAGGCTTTGTATGGATGGAGGCATTACAAATACAGCTAAAGCCTTATCGCCAAATTGTTTTTTCAGGTTTAACCCTCCCATCACATCTACATCAAAAATAACGTGCTTCCCTAAACTCCAAATTCTATTTATTTCAGACTTTAACGTGCCATAAAAATTGTTGGTATAAACCTCTTCCCACTCAATAAATTCATCGTTTTTTATTTTTTTCTTGAAATCGGCTACGCTCATAAAATAATAATCAACGGCCTCAATCTCACTTGCACGCTTAGGCCTACTGCATGCCGAAACGGAAAATTCCAAACTTGAAATTTTTGCCAATAGGTAATGCACTATGGTAGTTTTACCTGCACCAGAAGGTGCCGAAAATATGATAGCCTTGCCATCCATTATGCAAAGATAGTGATTATTAGGACTTTACCATTTATTTGCGAAAAAAATTTAGAAGTGGGAAAACATAGAAAAAAAACAAGCGTCTGACATTCAAACAATTAAATAGTATCGACCACACGAAAACAAATATTAACGGGATAAAAAATACTGTTGTCAGTTGCTTAAAAATCACTACATTTGCGGGCTTAAAAGATTAAAGTGGACGCACCGGTAAAAATATTTTCAGGAAATGTATCAAAGAAATTAGCCGAACAAATTGCGGTTAAATATGGCCAACATTTAGGCAAAATTTCGTTCATGCAATTTAGTGATGGCGAGTTTCAAACTTCGTACGAAGAAACTGTGCGGGGGTCTGTTATATTTATTATTCAATCGACCACACCTCCATCCGACAATTTGATGGAAATGCTTTTGATGGTAGATGCGGCACGCAGAGCATCGGCCAAGCAAATTGTAGCAGTACTTCCGTATTTTGGGTTTGCACGACAAGACAGAAAAGACCAGCCACGTGTGGCAATTGGGGCTAAGTTAGTTGCCAATTTATTATCTGCTGCCGGAGTTACACGCATTATAACCATGGATTTGCATGCCGATCAAATTCAAGGATTTTTCGATGTTCCGGTTGATCATCTATATGCTTCTTCTATTTTTATTCCTTATATACGTAGTTTGAATTTAAAGAATTTGACAATTGCTGCACCGGATGTAGGCGGCTCTAAAAGGGCAAACTCTTATTCAAAGCACTTGAATTGCGACATGGTAATTTGCTACAAACAAAGAGCCAAGGCCAATGTAGTTGGCAGCATGACGGTAATTGGTGATGTAGAAGGAAAAGACATTGTTTTAATTGACGATTTAGTAGACACAGGAGGAACGCTAGCAAAAGCCGCTAACATGATGATGGAGCGTGGAGCAAACAGTGTTAGAGCTATTTGTACGCATGGAGTATTATCCGGAGATGCATATGAAAATATTGAAAAATCTGCATTGCAAGAGTTGATAATTACAGATACCATTCCATTAAAAAAAGAAAGCAAAAAAATTAAAGTACTTTCTGTTGCCGATTTATTTGCAGATGTATTTCACAGTGTAATTGAATTTAAATCAATTAGTGAGCATTTTATAAGTTCTTAATCTCGCATGTATAATAAATAAAACGATATGTGGGTGTATAAGCGAGGCGCCTGAATTATCGAAAAAAAACAAAATGAAAACACTAACAATTAGCGGTTCACCAAGAGTGAGCGAAGGAACAAAAGGCGCACAAGGTTTGAGGGCGAAAGGACATGTGCCATGTGTTATTTATGGCGGAAAAGAGCAGGTTTTATTTTCTGCTGAAGAACGTCAATTTACCAAATTGGTTTACACACCGGAAGTACATTTAGTAAAACTAGATGTAGGTGGTCGTCAGTTTGAAGCAATTATGGGAGAAATTCAATTCCATAAGGTAAATGATAAAATTTTACACATTGATTTCGTTGAAGTAATTCCCGGGAAAGATGTAGTAATGGACATCCCTGTTAAATTAGAAGGCGCTGCTGCAGGTGTAAAAGCTGGTGGTAAGCTTATCAAAAAACAAAGAACAGTAAAAGTAAAAGGTCCGGTAAATAAAATTCCAGACAACATTACACTTAACGTAGAGCCTCTAAATATTGGCAGCGCTATAAAAATTGGTGATGTAAAAATAGATGGATTACAACTTTTAGATAAACCTCAAAATACAATTGTATCTGTACAAATTACAAGAAACGTGGTTGAGGAACCTAAAGCAGCAGCAGCAACTCCGGCAGCGGGTGCAGCAGCAGCAGCAACTCCGGCAGCGGGTGCAGCAGCAGCTAAGGCAGGTGCTCCAGCAGCAGCAGCAAAAAAGCCTGATGCAAAAAAATAGTTTAATCTAAATTAAATTATAAAAAAGAGGCGGCTGTTTAGTCGCCTCTTTTTGTTTACACATTCATTATTTATATACAGAACACACTACATTTCTGCTAGTGTTAACACATAAACTTTTGTATATTCAACTAAGAATATAACTGTTATGAAATACAAACAAATAAACTCGAAATTATTTATTGAAAACAGAATACGTTTTTCAAAACATATTAAGCCAAATGGATTGGCGGTTTTCAACAGCAACGATATTATGCCTACCAATGCAGATGGCACCATGAAATTTGTGCAAAACACAGATTTATTTTGGCTTAGTGGTATAGATCAAGAAGAAACAATTCTCTTAATTTTTCCTGGGGCAAAAACAGCTGAACAAAAAGAAATTTTATTTATAAAAGAAACAAACGAGGAGATTGCTATTTGGGAAGGTGCTAAGCTTACCAAAGAACAAGCAAAATCGGTATCGGGAATACAAACCATTTATTGGCTGTCGGATTTTCAAAGAATATTTCATCAATTGATGTGTGAATGCGAACGTGTTTACCTAAATACAAACGAACACAAACGCTTGTCTAATTTGGTGGAGAATAGCGACATGCGGTTTATTAAATGGTGCCAATCTGCTTATCCATTGCATAAATACCATCGCTCTGCTCCTATCATGCATCTATTGCGTGCAATAAAATCAGATATCGAAATTGATTTGATTAGAAAAGCATGCCAAATAACAGAAAAAGGATTTAGAAGAGTGCTGCAATTTGTAAAGCCCGGTGTTTGGGAAAATGAAATTGAAGCAGAATTTGCACATGAATTTATTCGCAATCGCTCATCCAGATTTGCGTATAGTCCAATCATTGCATCGGGTTTTAATTCGTGCGTATTGCACTACATTGAAAATAATAAGCAATGTAAAGATGGCGATATGCTTTTGTTAGATGTTGCGGCAGAATATGCAAACTACAACTCTGACTTAACACGCGCTATTCCGGTAAGCGGAAAATATACAAAGAGACAAAAAGATGTTTACAACTCGGTTTTAAGAGTAATGAGAGCAGCTACTAAAATGCTTGTTCCCGGCAACTCGTTTACCGAATATAATAAAGCAGTTGGAAAATTAATGGAGGAAGAACTAATTAAACTAGGTCTTTTAAAATTGGCTGATGTAAAAAAACAAAATCCCAAAAATCCGCTATACAAAAAATATTTTATGCATGGCACGTCTCACTTTTTAGGATTGGATGTGCATGATGTAGGCGATATGCACCGTAAATTTGAAGCAGGAATGGTATTTACCTGCGAGCCCGGAATTTATATTCGAGAAGAGTCGATTGGAATTAGAATTGAAAACAATATTTTAATTACTAAAAAAACTCCGGAAGATTTAATGAAAACAATTCCAATTGAAATAGAAGAAATTGAAACATTGATGAATGAGTAAAACTTATATTTCATTTTGACATAACAAGTTTATTCACTTTTCATCATCATGGCCACCTCCAAATTTATTGAATTTAAAAACACTCCAATTAGATATACCAGCTCTGGAAAAGGCAGAGCTGTTGTATTGCTGCATGGTTTTTTAGAGTCGAGCGCTATGTGGACTGATGTTGTAAAAAAACTAGCAAGAACAAACAGAGTAATTACAATTGATTTGTTGGGGCATGGCGAAACTCCTTCTATTGGCTATGTGCACACTATGGAATTAATAGCCGCAAGCGTAAAACATGTGCTTGACAAATTAAAGCTACGCAAATATGTATTAATTGGTCATTCTATGGGAGGCTATGTAGCGCTTGCATTTGCAGAGTTGCACTCAAATAACTTAGCCGGAATTGGACTGTTTCATTCTACCGGGCAACCGGACACAGAAGAAAAAAAGAAAAATAGAGATAGGGCAATTGCTGCGGTAAAAGCCAATCACATTCATTTTATAGATGCTTTTTTTGCAAATTTATTTGCACCGGAAAATGTCGATAGACTAGCAATAGAAATAAGCAAAATGTCAAAAGAAGCTCAAAACATGAGCAAACAATCCATCGTAAATGCGTTGGAGGGAATGAAAATTAGAAAATCAAGAGAGCATGTTTTAAAAAACAGCACACTCCCTATTTTATTTATACTTGGCAAACAAGACTCACGCATTGATTACGAAGAAGGTTTAAAAGAAGTTAGGAAATTAAAAAACACAACTCTTCTTTCTTTAGAAAATGCAGGACACATGGGCTTTTTAGAAGCGAAAGAAGAATGTATTTCAGCAATTAAAAAATTTGTAAGTAAGTGTTATAAAGCTTAGTCATATCGAGCGGAGTCATATCGAGCGGAGTCATATCGAGCGGAGTCGAGATAGGTGCGTTGGCATTTACCGATACTATAAAAACCAAATAACTTCTTACTTTACCCAACCTTACAATCCCAGTTAAAATCGAAGAAGCGCTAGCCTTGCACGCAGCGCCCTGCAACCTGCGTATTTATACTTATTTGTTTGTTAGGCTATTTTTAATAAATTGAAATAAAAAAAGGCGATCTACCAAAGGCGGACCACCTTAAATGTTTTCACAACGGACCGAAGTCCTTATTGTGATTTGCTTCAAAATGTGATACGAATATATAAAAATATATACATGAAAAAAATTTTAGGATTGGATTTAGGAGTAACATCAATTGGATGGGCTCTAATAAATGAAGAAGAAAATAAAAAAGAAATACTTGGAATGGGAAGCAGAATCATTCCTCTAAGCACAGATGAAAAAGATGAGTTTTCCTCAGGAAATAAAATTTCTAAAAATCAAAAAAGAACCGCCAAGCGAACACAGCGGAAAGGATATGATCGTTATCAATTAAGAAGAAAATCACTTACGAACGAGCTACTTAAAAATAACATGTTCGATGAAAATCTATTTAAACTCAATTCGCTCGAACTATGGGGAATAAGAGCAAGGGCTGTTACAGAAAGAATTGAACTTAAAGAATTAGGTCGTATTCTTTACCACTTAAACCAGAAGCGAGGTTATAAAAGCAGTAGAAGCGATGCTAATATGGATAAGAAGGATAATGACTCTGATTATGTTGCAAAGGTAAAAGGGAGGCATCAGCAAATAAAAGAAAAGGGAATAACCATTGGTCAACATTTTCACTTTGAACTACAAAACAACCAATATTACAGAACTAAGGAACAGGTATATCCGAGAGAGGCTTATATTGAGGAGTTTGATGCAATTATAAATCAACAACGAAAACATCACCCTACTATTCTAACGGAAGGTTTAATCTTCAGGCTTCGAAATGAAATTATCTATTATCAGAGAAACCTTAAATCTCAAAAAGGATTAGTTAGTGTATGTGAGTTTGAAGGATTTTGGACAAAAACAAAAGAGGGAAAAGATATTTATGCCGGACCAAGGGTTGCGCCCAAAACATCTCCTTTATTTCAGCTATGCAAAATATGGGAAGCGGTTAATAACATTAACTTAAAAATTAAAAATCCGGAAGGTTCAAAGTATAAATGGAGCGATCGGATTCCATCACAAGAAGAAAAACAAAAAATTGCCGACCATTTATTTCAAAATGCTGGATTAAGTTTTAATGAACTATTAAAAATATTGGGATTAAAAAAAGATGCGGTTTATGCAAACAAACAAATTTTAAAGGGTATTCAAGGCAATATTACGTATTCTGAAATTCATAAAATTATTGGTAATAGCGACCACTTCAAATTTAACTTATTTGTAATTCCATCTAAACATTCCTCCATACTTGTTGATACTAGTACAGGAGAAATAATTGAAGAAAAGGAGTCATTACAAATCGATGCTAAAATAGAACAAGAACCCTTTTATCAACTTTGGCATATTATTTACTCTATTAAAGATACTATTGAGTGTAAAAATGCATTACTAAAGCGCTTTGGGTTTAAGGAAGAAACTGCTGAAAAACTTGCTCAACTTGATTTTAATAAACAGGCTTTCGGAAATAAATCAAATAAAGCGATGAGAAAAACTCTTCCTTATTTGATGCAAGGCTATAACTATTCACAATCATGCAGCTTTGCTGGTTACAACCATAGCAATAGTTTATCAAAAGAAGAACAGGCAGCACAAAAAACAGAGGATAAATTACAGTTATTGGATAAAAATAGTTTGCGACAGCCCGTTGTAGAAAAAATTCTCAATCAAATGATAAATTTGGTTAATGCGCTTATTGAGAAACATGGGAAACCTGATGAAATACGAATTGAACTTGCCCGTGAATTAAAGCAAAGTAAAGATGAGCGCAACGATGCCGACAAATACAATTCAGCAAACAAAAAACTAAACGAGGAAATAACAAAAAGATTGAAAGAGTTGGGACTTCCAACTACAAAAAAAGTGATACAGAAATATAAATTTGTATTTGCTGCTAAAAATGCACAGGTGGTAAATCAATGCATTTATTGTGGAGAAACATTTAACCTAACTGAAGCTCTTAGTGGCGACAATTTTGATGTAGATCATATTGTTCCAAAGGCATTATTATTTGACGACTCTCAAACAAATAAAGTTTTGGTGCATAGAAGTTGTAATGCAAAAAAAACGAATCAAACAGCATACGATTATATATCTAAGAAAGGAGAATTAGAGCTGCAAAATTACATTGATAGAGTAGATGATTGGTTTAAATTAGGCATCATCTCTTATAGCAAAATGCAGCGCCTTAAGGTTTCGTATGAAGAATATACAGAAAGAAAAAAACAGAAAAAAGAAACGGAAACAGATAAAAAACTTTGGGAAAATTTTATTGATAGGCAGCTTAGAGAAACTCAATACATTGCCCGAAAATCTAAAGAAATTCTACAAACAATTTGCAACTCAGTTACAACTACCGAAGGTACTGTTACAGCAAAGCTTCGCAAATTATGGGGGTGGGACGATGTTTTAATGAATCTGCAACTACCCAAATACAAAGAGCTTGGACAAACCAAAATCAGGGAATGGTCTAGTGAGCATGGTAAGCGAACACACAAAAAGGAAGAAATAATAAACTGGACAAAACGAGACGACCACAGGCACCACGCTATTGATGCATTAGTAGTAGCCTGCACAAAACAAGGTTTTATACAACGCATAAACACCTTAAATGCAAGCGATGTAAGAGATGAGATGAAAAAAACGGTAGACCATGCCAAGCAAGAATTTGAAGAACGATTATCCTTGCTCGAAAAATATTTAATTACTCAAACGCCTTTCTCTACAAAAGAAGTAGAGGATGAAGCTTCCAAAATTTTAGTATCGTTTAAATCAGGAAAAAAAGTAGCAACATATGGTGTTAGGAAGGTAAAACAAAATGGAAAAAAGCAAGTGGTTCAACAAGGAATAGTTATCCCAAGAGGACCACTGAGCGAAGAGAGTGTTTATGGCAAAATAAAAACAATAGAAAAAAACAAACCAATAAAATACTTATTTGAAAACCCCAACTTAATTTTTAAAGGTTATATCAAAGATTTTGTTCTAAATAGATTGTCACTCCATAATAACGATAGTAAAAAAGCAATTGCTTCGTTAAAGAAAGATCCAATCTACTTAGATGACGAAAAAACAAAAGTGTTACAATTTGGCACTTGCTATAAAGAGGAGTATGTTATAAAATATCCTATTGGCAGTATAAAGGCAAAAGATACTGAATACATCATAGACGAAAAAGTTAAAGAGCTTATACAGGAAAGGCTGAAAGAGCATAATAACAAGGAAAAAGAAGCATTTAAAACTCCATTATATTATGACAAAGAGTATAAAATGCCTATTAAATCTGTACGTATGTTTACAGGATTATCATCTGTTGAACCCGTAAGTAAAAATGAAAAGGGCGAAAATATTGGTTTTGTGAAACCGGGCAACAATCATCACATAGCTTTTTATATTAATGAGAACGGTGAAAAAGTAGAGCACTGCTGTACATTTTGGCATGCTGTAGAACGTAAAAAGTATAACATACCTGCAATTATTAAAGACCCGAAAGAAGTTTGGGATAAAATTTTATTGAATAAGGACACCTACCCTCAAAATTTATTAGAAAAGCTGCCTAATGATAAATGGGCTTACCATGAAAGTCTGCAGCAAAATGAAATATTTATACTTGGATTGGAAAAAGAGTTACTCTCGAAAGCCTTAGAGGAAAAAGATAAAAATACACTAAGCAAGTATTTATATCGGGTTCAAAAACTAACTATTGTAAATTCCAGTATAAATATTTGGTTTAGGCATCATTTAGAAACGCAAATTAACGACTCGAATGAGGCAAAAACCTCCAAACGATTTTATAATGTTCAAAGTATTGGAGCCTTTGAAAAATTAAATCCAACGAAAATTAGAATAAATACAATTGGAGAAATTAAAATCTAGCTTTTCCAAAGTTTAAAACTTTGAAAAAACTTGCGATATGATTAAACGCACCTTATACTTTGGCAATCCCGCTTATCTCAACTTAAGAGATAATCAATTGGTAGTTCGACTACCCGAAATAGAAAAAAATGATAATTTACCCGAATCGTTTAAAAAAGAGGCTTCCGCAAGCATACCCATTGAAGATATTGGCATAGTGGTGCTCGACAATAAACAAATAACCCTTACACAAGGCTTGTTAGGTGCATTGCTTGCAAATAATACGGTAGTAACCACTTGCGATGCTACCCACCACCCTACGGGTTTACTCATGCCACTTAGTGGAAACACGATACAAAACGAGCGTTTTAGAGCACAACTGGATGCCAGCGAACCTCTTAAGAAAAACTTGTGGGCGCAAACGGTAGAACAAAAAATAAAAAATCAAAGCGAGCATCTTAAACTGCGGGGCATTAAGCACGAATACCTTATACCCGTTTACAAAAACATTAAAAGCGGAGACAGTGATAATGCCGAAGGCACAGCCGCAGCCTATTATTGGAAAAACCTCTCTCCTGCCCTACTGCACAACAATGCCGAATTTCGCAGACACCGAGAGGGTGCGTCTCCCAACAATTATTTAAACTACGCCTATGCGTTGCTTCGGGCTACCATGGCACGCAGTATTGTAGGAGCAGGCTTACTGCCTACGTTAGGTATATTTCACAGAAACAGGTACAATGCCTACTGCCTGGCAGATGATTTGATGGAACCCTATCGCCCTTTGGTGGACAAGGTAGTATGCGACCTACTGCATACACAACCCTTAAACGAAGATATACCAAAAGAAATAAAAATAGAACTATTAAAAATACCCGCCATGGATGTAGTAATGGAAGGAGAAAAAAGTCCGCTGATGGTTGCTACACAACGCACCGCAGCAAGCCTGGTTAAATGCTTTAATGGAGAACAACGAAAACTTATTTATCCCGAAATGTAACCCCTGTCAGTTCGAGCGGAGTCGAGAACGTACGACAGAGCAACAACGCACCATCTCGACTCCGCTCGATGAGACTGCAATCGCTCTCCCCAATATATCGGAACTCGAACTGACAACAAACACAAAAACCAATTAATATGAAAATAGAACTACTAAAAATATATGTAATGAATATATTTAAGAAAAAAGAAATTATACCCACTGTCAGTTCGAGCGGAGTCGAGAACGTACAACAGACCAATAACGCACCATCTCGACTCCGCTCGATGAGACTGCAATCGCTCTCCCCAATATATCGGAACTCGAACTGACAACAAACACAAAAACCAATTAATATGAAAATAGAACTACTAAAAATATATGCAATGAATATATTTAAGAAAAAAGAAATTATACCCACTGTCAGTTCGAGCGGAGTCGAGAACGTACAACAGACCAATAACGCACCATCTCGACTCCGCTCGATGAGACTGCAATCGCTCTCCCCAATA